>JALSRW010000365.1 GCA_026984595.1 Alphaproteobacteria bacterium | reverse complement strand
AGCTGAGCATCCGCTTCCGTTCGCTCATGCCGCGGCGTTCCTCCTGCCGACGATGGCGGCGACCAGTTCCTCGTTGGTGCATCGCCCAGTGTCGAATTCGGCGCACAGCCTGCCCTTGTATTCGAAGGGGGCGCCGAGATCCGTGTAGGCGAGGCCGAAGCGTGTTTCGGTTCGCTGGCGGGTCGACTTCAGGGTCTCGAAGTCGATGTCGCCGATGATCTGTTCGCGCTTGCGGGTGGAAAGGAGCTCGAGCGGCGGTGCGAAGCCCGTTCCCGGGGCGCCGACGGTGGCGGATCCGCCGCCTCCGCCGCCGCTGGTGGCGCCGCCCCCGCCGCCGCTGTTCCGGGTGAAGACCAGCCGGCCGAGATTGAGATTGTAGGTGACCTCTCCCCCGCCGGCGGCGGTGAACCAGACATCGTTCTCGCCGCTGCCCTTGGGCACCAGGCTGGCGATGAACCCGGCGGGGAACAGACCCACCTGCCGCCAGGGCCCCCAGGGAGCCGGCGCCTCGAACAGGGCGCCCGCCGGATAGGGCTCGTCGGTGGCGAGTCCGAGAGCGCTTCCCCTGGCGACCCCGACGAAGCCCGAAAGAAAGATGTAGCGCCCGATACCCGGATGGTACATCGCCGAGCCCTGGGCGAGGCTCGACAGCCCGTCGAGCGGTCGCGCCTTGTCGGGGTTGCGTTTCCATCTCGGCTTGCCGCCCTTCATGCCGGCGAAGTAGCGCCAGGCATCGTAATCGACGACAGGATCCCGGCCGCCGGAGAAATCGAGCTTCACGCGGGCGAGATAGATGCGGTTGGGACGGGGATCGGGGGCAACCTCCTGCCCCATGGCGAGCGCGTAGAGATAGCCGTCGCCGAAATCGCCGTAGGCTTTGTCGCGTTGGATGAACATCATCACCCGGAAGGGACTGTCGCCGCCCCAGGGCGAATCCGGCGCGATCTTCCAGTTCTCACCGCCGTCCCGGGAGCGGGCGATGTAGCCGTAGGTCGGCTCTCCGGGTGGGAAATGCATCTGCGCATACAGGTTCGTGCCGATGGCGATGATGCTCGAAGGTTTGTCGCTGTGTTCGTAGATCGCGAGGTCGCCGTAGGGGACATGGCGCGCGCGAACGCATTGGTCGGGGCCGGAACACTCGGCGAATTCGGGCGGATCGCCGTCGAGGGCCAGCAGTCCCGCCGGGGTGTAGAGACACTGGCGCAGACAGGAGGCGCAGGAGAATACCTCGCAGTACTCGTTGTTCGGTTCGCGCGGAAGAAAGCAGCCCGGCCGCACCTCCCGCTGCAGATCGTCGAACTCGTCCGGTTCCCCGAGGAGCAGCGTCGGCAGGCAGTTCTTCATGCCGGTGCCGTCGCCGAACATGGCATAGAGCCGGCCGTCCCCGGCCCAGGTCATCGTCCAGATGTCGCCCACATAGGGATAGCGGATGTAGGGCGTTTCCAGGCGAACGCCGGAGATGACGCAGTCCGGACAGGGTGGCGGCGGGGATACCGTCGGCTCCTGTGCCTTCGCCCCGTCGCCGGCGCATCCTCCGAGAAGCAGCAGAAACAGGGCGGATAGCGGGAATCGCCAACGCATGGTCGACCTCACGGACGTTCGAGACGGTAGGTATGATAGGGTTCGGTGACGAACCCGGTGGAACCGTCCAACCGGGTTCCCGTGGTGACGTCGAGGACGCGGGTTCGCCCTTCGACCGGGAGCGCGAAGCGAGCGAAGGCGAAGATGGCGACCGAATCGTCCTCGTCGCGGCTCCAGGAAACACCCAGCCACTCCTCGCCGCGACCGATCAGATGGCGCCGCTGCATGAGATCGCGAACCGCCGCGTGATCCCGGTTGGCACGGGCGACCGCTTCCCGTGTCGGCGCGTCGAGCCGTTCCAGAAAATCGAGGATGCTGATCGACACCGCACCGCCCGCTGCCAGTGCCCGGTAATAGCTCGCCGGTTCCACCTCGGTGTCCGCGACATAGCGGTAGAGACCGTATTCCCGGCCCCGGATGGCGGCGAAGGCGCGTTGCGCCACCGGCGCTTCCTCGGGATTGGCGAGCAGTTCGCCGCCGAAGCCGCCGCCGGAGATGCCGAAGGGGCCGACACCTTCGAGGAGGATGGTCGAGAGTCCGGCCCGACGCCAGGCCTTCTGAAGCGCGATCGAACGCGAGAGGGAGGGCTCGGGGGCCGGGGCGCGGGCATCGGCGTAGACGCCGAAGGTCAGCCAGGAATCCACGAGGAAGCCGGCGAAGGGTACGGTCCGCGCGAGCCGGCTCGCGGCCCCGGCGGCGTAGTCGAACCAGCCGCTCTC
>JALSRW010000364.1 GCA_026984595.1 Alphaproteobacteria bacterium | reverse complement strand
TTCGCAGATCTTCGGTGCCCGCGCGGGGTTAATCTTCTCGCGCATCGACAGCACGACGTTGCGACAGGCCACGAAGGACGTGCAGGATTTCGGGGTGGCGGTGTCCGAGCAGGACGCAGCCCAGATTCAGCGCACCAACGATGCGCTGAGCCGCATGGGCCTTCTGTGGCGCGGCATTGCCAACCAGCTGGCCGTGGCAGCCGCGCCCGCGCTCGAGGCCATGGCCGATGCCTTTGCCACGCTGGCCAGGACCACCGGCCCGCTGGGGCGCGCCATCAAGGGGCTGTTCAACCATATCGGCGAGATTGCCACCATCGCCGCGAGTTTCGCCGGCGTTCTCGGCGTGCGCCTTGTCGCCTCGCTGACGGCGGCGGCGCTGGGCGTGGGCAAGCTGGCGCTCTCGATGAAGGTCCTGCGCGCCGCCATCATCCGTACCGGGATCGGCGCGCTGATCGTCGGTGCGGGCGAACTCATCTACCAGTTCACGAAGCTCGTACGCGGCGCTGGCGGCTTTGGCGAGGCGCTCGGGCTTCTCAAGGATGTGGCACTCGAGGTGTGGGAGCGCATCGGCGATGGCGCCTGGAGCGTCGTCTTGCGTATGCGCTCTGTCGCCAATCGCCTCAAGGCCACCTGGTTCGATACGCTGGCCGCCATGCAGGACAAGTGGGCGCGGTTTCTCAAGACCATCTCGGGGGCGCTGTTCAAAATCCCCGGCATGGACGGGCTGGCGATGGATATCGGGCTCGATGCCGCCTTCGCCGGCCAGGCCGTGGACCAGCTTCGCAAGACGGCGGACGAGTTCCGCTACTACGCCGGCAATCTGGGTGATCAGGCGGATATCCTGGCCGGCAATATCACGCGGCCTCTGGAATCGATGACAGCGCTGCGCGAGGCGATGAAGGGAGCAGGCGGGGATGGCAGAGAGGCGCTGGATCGCACCGGCGATGCGGCCTCGCGGCTGGCCACGAGTGTCGCCCGGGCCGGGGGCGCGGCGAAGAAAGCGGCCGAGGTGGCGATGGACGCCTGGGAAACGGCCACCTCTTCGCTGAAGGATTACGCGACCAGGGCGATGGACCTCGGCAAAGGGCTGGGCGACAGCCTTGTCGGCGCCTTCCGCAGTGCCGAACAGGCCATCGGCGAGTTCGTGCGCACTGGCAAGCTGGACTTCCGCTCGCTGGTGACGTCGATCCTCGCCGACTTCGCGCAACTGTCGGCGCGGCGCTTCATCTTGGGCCCGCTGGCGAATGCGCTCTCGGGCGCGCTGGGCGGGTTGGGGTCCGTCCTTGCGCCGGTCATGCACGCAGGCGGCCTCGTTGGCGCGGGCGCCCCGGCGCGGGCGGTGCCGGCGCTGGCCTTTGCTGGTGCGCCGAGGATGCACGGGGGCGGTTTTGCGGGGCTTCGGCCGGGCGAGGTGCCGGCGATCCTGCAGCGCGGCGAGCGCGTGTTGTCGCGGCGCGAGGTGGCGGCAGGTGCGGGCCGCGCTCAAAACATCACCATCAACATCCAGACCCGTGACGCCGAGAGCTTCCGCCAGTCGCGCGCGCAAGTGGCTGCTGATATCGCCCGGGCCGTGGCGCTGGGTCGGAGGGGCATGTGATGGCTTTCCACGAAATCCGCTTCCCCGACGATATCAGCCGGGGCGCCCGCGGCGGGCCGGAACGCCGCACGCAGATCGTCGAGCTCGCTTCGGGCGACGAAGAGCGTAACGCCAGCTGGGCGAACTCGCGCCGCCGTTACGATGCCGCCTACGGCATTCGCCGGGCCGATGATCTCGCGGCTGTGGTCGCCTTTTTTGAGGTGCGGAACGGGCGGCTTTACGGCTTCCGCTGGAAGGACTGGGCGGACTACAAGTCCTGCCTGCCGTCCGGGACGCCTGCGGCAACGGACCAGACCATCGGCACGGGTGATGGCGCCACGACCGGCTTCCAGCTGGTCAAGGTCTATGCCTCGGGCTCGCAGAGCTGGACCCGCATCATCACCAAGCCCGTGGCCGGAACCGTGCGGGTCGCCATCGACGGCGTGGAGCAGACCTCCGGCTGGTCGGTCGACACCACGACAGGTCTTGTCACCCTCGACACGGCCCCGGCCGCAGGCGCCGTGATCACCGCCGGCTTCGAGTTCGACGTGCCGGTGCGCTTTGACACCGACACGCTCGACATCACCCTCGACATCGAGCGCCTCGGCTCCATCACCTCCATTCCCCTGATCGAGGTCCGGCGATGAAGACCCTCCCCGCCGGCCTGCAATCCCACCTCGACACCGGAACCACCACCCTTGCCTGGTGCTGGCGGATCACGCGCACCGATGGTCAGGTGTTCGGCTTCACCGACCACGACCTGCCGCTGACATTCGACGGCACGACATTCGAACCCGAGTCGGGGTTCACCGCGTCCGAGATCCGCACGGGCTCCGACCTGTCGGTTGATGCCCAGGATGCCGAGGGGGTGCTGACCTCCACCACCATTACCGAGACCGACATCCTCGACGGGCGCTGGGACAATGCGGGCGTAGAGATCTGGCGGGTGAACTGGCGGGACACCAGCCAGCGCGTGCTGATGCGCCGGGGCGCCATCGGGCAGGTGCGCCGCGGCCGGGTGCAGTTTGTCGCCGAGATGCGCTCGCTCGCCCATGTGCTGAACCAGACCATCGGGCGGACGTTTCAGGCGAGTTGCGACGCGGCTCTTGGCGATGCGCGATGCGGCGTGGACCTGACCGATCCGGCCTATGCGGGCTCCGGCACGGTGGTGACGGTCACGGGCAACAGGAGCTTTACGGTCTCCGGCCTCTCGGCCTACGCCGACGGCTGGTTCGCGCTGGGCATGCTGACCTGGACGGGCGGTGCGAATGCGATCCGCAAGGCCGAGGTTCTGACGCACGCGGTCGGCGCGACCGAGGTCGCCGTCACCTTGCTCGAGGCCCCGGTTCTGGCGATCGCTGCTGGCGACAGCTTCGACATCACGGCTGGCTGCGACAAGCTGTTTGCGACCTGCACCGGGAAGTTCGCCAATACCGTCAACTTCCGGGGCTTTCCGCACATCCCGGGCCAGGACGTCGTGATCCGATACGCCGCAAAGGGCGAAGACAATGCGGGGGCCGTGCTGTGACCGGTGGGGACGCCCACAGCGGTGGGAACGCCCACACCGGGGCCGCCCGCATCATGCCGGCCCGGATCGTGAAGGCCGCTCGTTCCTGGCTAAGCACGCCCTATCACGACCAGGCCTCGGTGAAGGGGGTGGGCTGCGACTGCCTCGGGCTAATTCGCGGGGTCTGGCGCGAGGTGGTGGGGCCAGAGCCCATGCCCGTGCCGCCCTACAGCCGCGACTGGGGCGAGGCCGGGCCGCAAGAAGTCCTGGCCGAGGCCGCCCGGGTGGCGATGATCGAGATCGCCGTGGCCGAGGCCCGCACCGGCGACATGGTGCTGTTCCGCATGCGCGCCGGCGCCATCGCCAAGCACGCCGGGATTCTCACAAAACGGGGGCAAAATATTCACGGCTCTATTCACTTCATCCACGCCTATGAGCGCACCGGCGTCATCGAGGAACCCCTGACCGATCCCTGGCGCCGCCGCATCGCCTTTGCCTTCCGCTTTCCTGTGAGTTGACCCATGGCTTCGATCCTTCTTGCTTCTGCCGGTTCCGCGCTGGGCGCCTCGATCGGCGGCGGCATCCTTGGCGTGTCCTCGGCCGTCATCGGCGGGGCCGTCGGCTCCATAGCGGGATCGCTGATCGACAGCTGGATCGTCTCGCAGCTGACGCCAGGCCAGCGGATCGAGGGCGCACGGCTGGAGAACCTCGCCGTCACCACCTCGACCGAAGGCGCAGTGATCCCGCGCGTCTGGGGCCGGATGCGCCTGGGCGGCAACATCATCTGGGCCACGGATTTCACCGAACACGTCAGCACCAGCACGTCGGGCGGCGGCAAGGGCGGCGGGAAGAAGGTGACGACCACGACCTACACCTACACCGCGTCGTTTGCCGTGGCGCTGTGCGAGGGTCCGATCTCGGATATCGGGCGGGTCTGGGCCGACGGGAAGCCGCTCGACATGACGGGCGTGACATGGCGGCTCTACACCGGCGACGAGGCGCAGGACCCGGACCCGTTCATCGAAGCGAAGATGGGCGCCGGCAATGCCCCGGCCTACCGTGGCACGGCCTACGTGGTCTTCGAGGAACTCGACCTCACCCCGTTCGGCAACCGCATCCCGCAGTTGTCCTTCGAGGTGTTCCGGCCGCTGGTGGAGGCCGATACGGCCGAAGGCATGGTGCGCTCCGTCACCATGATCCCCGGTTCGGGCGAGTTCGTTTACGCGACCGAGCCGATCACTCGGGGCACCGGCGGTTCGACAGCCTCCGAGAACGTCAACAACCAGACCGGCAAGCCCGACATCCTGGCCGCGCTCGACAACCTGCAGGCCGCGGCACCGAACATCGGGAACGTCTCGCTGGTGGTGAGCTGGTTCGGCCTCGATCTGCGGGCGGGCGATTGCGCGATCAAGCCCGGCGTCGAGACCGCCACCAAGGTGACCACGCCGAAGATCTGGTCCGTGAACGGGGTGGACCGTGCCGGCGCCCACCTGATCAGCCTCGATGCAGAGGGCCGGACCAACTACGGCGGGACGCCGGCGGATTCCTCGGTGGTGCAGGCCATTCAGGAGATGAAGGCGCGTGGCCTGCGCGTCACCTTCTACCCCTTCCTGTTGATGGACATCCCCGAGGGAAATTCATTGCCCGATCCGTATTCCGACAACGCCGCCACGCTGGGCCAGCCGGCCCACCCCTGGCGCGGCCGCATCACCTGTTCGCCCGCTGCAGGCTTTGCCGGTACGGTCGACAAGACGGCCGATGCGGCAACGCAGGTCGCGGCCTTCTTCGGCAATGCGCAGGTGTCCGACTTCTCGGTCTCGGGCGAGACCGTCACCTGGACCGACGGCGGTGACTGGGGCTACCGGCGGATGATCCTGCACTATGCGCACCTGTGCAAGGCGGCGGGCGGTGTTGACGCCTTCCTGATCGGCTCGGAACTGCGCGGCCTCACCACCATCCGCGACAGTGCCACCGGGTTTCCGGCAGTCGCGGCCATGAAGCAGCTGGCGGCGGACGTGCGCGCGATCCTCGGGCCGGGCACGAAGATCAGCTATGCCGCCGACTGGAGCGAGTATTTCGGCCACCAGCCGCAGGATGGCTCGGGAGATGCGCTGTTCCACCTCGATCCGCTGTGGGCCGATCCAGAGATCGACTTCATCGGCATCGACAACTACCTGCCGCTTTCGGACTGGCGCGACGGCACGGATCACCTCGATGCGCAGGCCGGTTGGGCCTCGGTGCGGGACGTCGATTACCTCAAGGCCAACATCGAGGGTGGGGAAGGGTTCGACTGGTTCTATGCCTCCGATGCCGACCGTGACGCCCAGGTCAGAACGCCGATCAGCGATGGGTTCTATGGCGAACCCTGGGTGTTCCGCCCCAAGGACATGCGGGGCTGGTGGCAGAATGCGCACCACGACCGCCTGGGCGGGGTGCGCTTCGGCTTCTTCCAGAACTGCGCAGATCCGGCGAGTTTTGCCCCGAACCCTTCGACGGTTGCTATTACCGCCACCACGGGAACGTTCGGCCCGTTCCAAACTCCGGCCGGCATCGCCTCCGACGGCGCCACATGGCACGGGGCGACGCCGGGCTATCGGACGCTCTCGGTTGGCGAACGGGTGGTCATCACCGCTTACGTGGCATCCGGCACCTCGGGCGATTTCGCCCTCTACCTCGCGCTGGGCGCGGGCGCAGATCATGCTTCCTATTTCGGCGCCATCGGCGGCTGGGTGAGCACCGCACCCGGGGCGCACACCATCAACGCCACCAGCCAGACGGAAGTCGCGCCGGGGCTGTGGAAGATCACCCTGGACGTCACGGCGGGGCTTTCAGGCTCGGCGGGGTTTCGCATCGGGCCGCGCTCGGCCGCCGCTGGCGAGGACATCGTGGTCTACGGCGTCGAGGTGCTGCCATACGGTCAATCCACCACCGGCTGGGTGCCCGAGAGCAAGCCGATCCGCTTCACCGAGTTCGGTTGCCCGGCGGTCGATCGCGGTACCAACCAGCCGAACGTGTTCTTTGACCCGAAGTCGTCGGAAAGCGCCCTGCCGCACTTCTCGCGCGGCTGGCCGGACGAAGCGATCCAACGGGCCTATGTTGAGGTCACGCTGGGCTACTGGGGCGATGCCGCGAAGAACCCGGTCTCGAGCGTTTACGGCGCGCCGATGATCGAGATCGCCGAGGCCGCGCTGTGGACCTGGGACGCGCGGCCGTATCCGGATTTCCCGGCCCGTGCGGATGTCTGGTCGGACGCAGCAAACTGGCGGCTTGGCCACTGGATGGGCGGCCGCCTCGGCCAGGTCTCGCTGGGCGCGCTGGTGCGCGATCTGTGCCGGGCAGCAGGGCTCGATGACACCCTCGTGGATGTCTCCGAGCTTTCCGACATCGTGCCGGGCTTCATGGTGGCCGCGCTCGAAAGCCCGCGCGCCTCGATCGCGGTGCTGGCCCGCCACTTCGGCTTCGATGCCGTCGAAAGTGGCGGCAGGATCGTGTTTCGTACCCGGGGGCGGGCGGCGGTGGCCACCATCACGCCGGACCAGCTGGTCGGTAATGGCCAGGCCGAGGTCATGGAGCTGACCCGCGGGCAGGAGACGGAACTGCCCCAGGCGCTGAAGTGGCAACTGGTCAGGGCGGACGAGGAATACGACGCGGCCACCGTCGAGGCCCGCCGCACCACCGTTCAGGCGGCGCGGGTGTCCTCCGAGACCTTCCCGCTGGCGGTCTCGCTCGAGGAGGCCGACCGGCGCTGTCGTCGTGCGCTGATGGAGGCCTGGGTGGGACGCGAGACGCTGACCGCCAGTCTGCCGCCCTCGCGGCTGGCGCTGGACCCGGGTGACGTCATCGCGCTCGACCATGACGGGCGGCGGGTTGAATACGGGATAACGCGCATCAATGATGCAGGTGCACGCGCCATCGAGGCGATCCGTGTCGATGCGGCCCTTTACGACCTGCCCCCCGGCAAGGGCCGCGCAACGCAACTGGCCGCCCCTACCGTCTTCGGGCCGGCCGAGGTCGCGCTCATGGACCTGCCGCAACTCGCCGACACGGTCCCGGCGCATCGCCCGTATGCGGCAGTGTTCGCGAGGCCCTGGTACGGCACCGGCGCGGTCTGGCGCAGTGCCGACACATCCGGCTTCCGGCTGCTCGACACCATCGGCGCGCCCGCCCGCATGGGGGCTCTGGCGGCCGACCTCTCCGCCGGGCCGGTCGACCGCTTCGACGCAGGAAACGAGATGCTGTTGGACCTGAGCTCCGGTACGCTGGCTTCGGTCACCGATACCGAGCTCTCGAACGGCGCCAACGTCTTGGCCGTGGAAAGCACGCCGGGCGCCTGGGAGATCGTCCAGTTCGGCACTGCGGAACTGGTGGCAACCGGCCGGTACAAGCTAACCCGCCTGCTACGCGGCCAGCGGGGCACCGAGGGCGCCATGGGCAATCCCGCTCCGACCGGTGCCCGGGTGGTCATCCTCGACACCGCCGTCCAGCCGCTTTCCATCGCCGAGGCGGACCTCGGCATCCCCTGGAACTGGCGCATCGGGCCGGGCAATGCGGCGCCTTCCGATCCCATCATGCAGGCGCCTTCGTTTACACCGAACGGCCGGGGCCTGATGCCCTTTGCCCCGGCACAGGCGCGCATGCGGCGGCTGGCGAATGGTGACCTGGAGTTGCGCTGGCTCCGGCGTGACCGGGCGCTCTCGGCAGACAGCTGGGTGCTGACGGAGGTGCCCAAGTCGGAGGCTGCCGAGAGTTACGACCTGGAGATCCTGAACGCCGGCACCGTGGTGCGAACCGTCACCGGCCTGACTGTGCCCGCCTTCACTTGGACCGCCGCCGACCAGACCGCCGATTTCGGCGGCCCCGTCAACACCGTCGATGTCCGCATTTACCAGCTCGGCGCGCTGGGCCGCGGCGTGCCGCTTGCAACCACCCTCACCGTCACGGAGGCATCCCCATGACCACCCCGAACCTCGCCCTGCCGCTGCTGTCCGCCGCCCAGGCCCAGAAGCACGTCACCGTCAACGAGGCGCTGTCCCGGCTCGACGGGCTGGTGCAGCTCTCGGTCCAGGAACGCAACCTGACCGCGCCGCCGGCCAGCCCCGCCGATGGCGACCGATACATTGTCGCGGCCGGCGCCACCGGGGCCTGGACCGGCTGGGACGGCGACGTGGTGCTGTTTACGGGAGGGGCTTGGGTGCGGCTGAGACCGCAGGAGGGGTGGCGCGTGTGGGTCGAGGACGAGGGCGTGCTGGTCGTGCGCATGGGCGGGGCCTGGCTGACGCTCGACAGCGCCCTGAACCTGCTGGTGCGGGCTCCCGCGGTTGAGGTGGCCCGAAGCTCGAGCGGCGGCGCCATCGGGCTGCATGTCGACGAGGAACTGTTGAATGGACTTGCCGGCGCCTCCGTCACCTCGACCATCGCCATTCCTGACCGCGCCATCGTGCTGGCGGTCTCGACCCGCACGGTCGCTGCCGTGCTGGGCGCGACATCCTATGATTGCGGCATCGCCGGCGAACCCGCCAAGTTCGGCGGCTCGCTCGGTGTCGCCATCAGCAGCACCAATGTCGGCGTCATCGGCCCGCAGGCCTTCTATGCGCCAACGCCGATCGTGCTGACCGCCAATGGTGGGAACTTCACCGGTGGCGATGTGCGCATTGCCATCCAGTACCTGCTGCCGACGGCGCCGACCGCCTGAACCCAACAACGAGAGACTGCACCATGACCCCACCGCACAAGGATGCGGGCTTCGTCCGCATGCCCGAGGACGAGTTCGAAGCCATGCTGGCCCGTGCCGCCGAGAAGGGCGCCAAGCGGGCCCTGGCCGATGTCGGCCTCGAGGGCCCCGAGGCCGCCAGTGACATACGCGACCTGCGAATATTGCTCGCATCCCTCCGCATGGCGCGGCGCACTGCCTGGCAGACCGTCGTGCGCCTGGTCACCACCGGCCTGCTGCTGGCCCTGATCGCGGGCGTGGCGGTGAAGTTGAAGTGGTTCGGCATAGGAGAATGAACATGAACGTCGACGATATTGCCCGCGAGATCGTGGCGCGCGAGGGCGGCTTCGTGATGGACCCGAATGACCCCGGCGGTGCCACGAAATACGGCGTGACCATCGGCACCATGCGCGCGCTGGGCCTGGACAAGACCGGTGATGGGCAGGTGACGGTCGAGGACGTGAAGGCGCTGACGCGCGCCGATGCTATGCGGATCTTCCGGGAGAGGTATTTCCACGGGCCCCGCATCGATCTGTTGCCCGAGCCATTGCAACCTTCGGTATTCGACATGCAGGTCAATGCCGGCAGCAATGCGGTGCGCATCCTGCAGCGCCTGCTTGCGGAGTTCGAGGAACCGGTGGCCGTGGACGGGTTGATCGGACCGCAGACGGCAGAAGCCGCGAAGCGTGCCCATGCCAAGGCCGGGCAGTACCTGGTCGATGCCTATGCCATCGCCCGGCGCAACTACTACTTCCGCCTGGCCGACCGCAAACCCGCCTTGCGCAAGTTCGCCCGCACGAGGGCGGGCAGCAAGGGCGGATGGATCCGGCGGGCCGAGGAATTCATGCGGCCGCGCTACCGCATGACCGAGGCCGAGTTTGCAGAGAGGGTGAAGTCATGGGGTTGATCGAGGGATTGTTCGGCTGGCTGTTTGGCGGCGGACTGAAGGATGTGCGCCAGACTGTCGAGACCTTCCGCCCGAACGCCGAGGCCGAGGCGCAGCGGACGGCCGAGTTCCAGGCCGCCGCGCTCAAGCAGTTCGGGGCCGAGTTCCGCCAACAACGCGGCCTGTTCGACCGCACGATCGACGGCCTCAACCGCCTGCCGCGGCCAGCCATGGCGCTGGGCGTGCTGTTCCTGATCGGCTCGGCCATGGTCGATCCCGTCTGGTTTGCCTCGCGCATGCAGGGCCTCGCCCTTGTTCCCGAACCGCTCTGGTGGCTGCTCGGCGCCATCGTCAGTTTCTACTTCGGCGCCCGCCACCAGGTGAAGGCGCAGGAATTCCAGGCATCGCTTGCCGAAACGTTGGCGCGCACGCCGCAGGTGGTGCGCGACATTGAGGCGATCCGGGCGTTGCGGTGGGACAGCCCCGGGGTGGCCGATGTGGGGGCCGAAGCCGAGGTGGCGCTGGGCGTGATCGGGGCGGGGGTGAACCGGGCGGTGGCGGATTGGAAAACCGTGGATGGGAAATCATGAGCCGTGCGACGTGAGGTCGTGTTCACCGATTTCGATGTCCGCGTTTTCCGACCGAAGCCACTTTGCCAGCAGGTTTGCCACGGCTTCGACCTGCTCCGGTTTACGCAACGCGCATTCCCATGCCGTTGCGACGCGCCAGCCTGTTTCGAGGAGTGAGTCCCGCACCGCGATGTCCCGCGCAACGTTGGCCGAGAACTTGGCCTGCCAGAACTCCGGGCGTGTGGCGGGGGTCGTGGCATAGCGACATCCCTCATGCCGATGCCAGAAGCATCCGTGCACGAATACGACGGCCTTGTATTTCGGTAAGATGAGGTCGGGGCGGCCGGCGACGTTCTTTGGATGCAGGCGATAGCGGAAGCCGTGTGCGTGCAGCGCCCGGCGCAATACGCGTTCCGGCTTCGTGTTCCTGCCCTTGATTCCGGCCATCATCCGGGACCGGGTTGCCTTGTCGACGATATCGACCATTCTGCACCTGGTTTTTGTTTCCCGGGTCGTTATACACCATTGGAAACCGGTTCATCAGGAGATTGCATTGCCCGCCACT
>JALSRW010000363.1 GCA_026984595.1 Alphaproteobacteria bacterium | reverse complement strand
ATCCGAAGCTCGTGGCGCGGCAGATGGATCGCGGCTGGAGCGAGGAGGAACGCAGGTATCAGCTCGTACGGCGGGGCCGCTATGTGGAGTTCAACCTGCTCTACGATCGCGGCACCCGCTTCGGCCTGATGACCGGAGGCAATCCCGAAGCGGTACTGATGTCGCTGCCGCCGCTGGTGGCCTGGCCCTGAACCCCGGTTGCGGAGGGAGCGCGATGGACATCGGCCGAGTCCCCGTCGGAGACGATCCGCCTTTCGAGATCGACGTGATGATCGAGGTGCCGATGCGCTCCGATCCGATCAAGTAGGAGTTCGACAAGGCGAGCGGCGCCATCTTCGTCGACCGCTACCTCTACACGACCATGTTCTAGCCGTGCAATTACGGCTTCCTTCCCGACACCCCGGCCGCAGACGGCGACCCGGTCGACGTCATGGTGCCGGGGGGCATGCCGGTGATTCCCGGAGCCATTCTCCCCTCCCGACCGATCGGCGTTCGGGAGATGGAGGACGAGGCGGGTCTCGATGCCAGGATCCTGGCCGTGCCCCTCGACCGCATCACTCCCCTCCACCGCGGCATGCGCAGATACCACGACCTGCCGGAGATCGAACTGCGCCGGATCGCCCATTTCTTCGAGCATTACAAGGATCCGGAGCCCGACGAATGGATCCGCATCGAGGGCCGGCAGGGCGCCGAACGCGCCCACCGGATCATCCGCGAGGCGATGGCGCGCTGGCAGCCGGTGGGTGATTGAAAGTCTTGCCGTGGTATTGCCGCTTGACGGGAACGGGGGCGTCGGGCAGGTTTGCTATGTTCGCCCCGGACGACATCGATCCCAAGAAGATACCAAGAACAGCTTCGAGCACGGTGGAGGCCGATCATGCAAAGGCGCATCATACCCGGTGTGATCGACGGCAAGCAGGAGCTCTGCACCATTCCCCCCGACGCCACCGTCACCGAGGCCGCGAAACTGATGCGCACGCGGTATGTGGCGGCGGTGCTGGTCACCGAGGGTGAACGGCTCGCGGGAATCGTCACCGAACGCGACGTCACATATCGGGTGACGGCCGAAGGACGCGACGCGAGCCGGGTCCGCGTTCGCGAGATCATGACCGACGAGCCCAGGACGATCGGACCCGAGGATACCGCCGGCGAGGCGCTGGAGCTCATGCGGGAAGGCCATTTCCGCCACCTGCCGGTGGTTCGGGACGGCCGGGTGGTGGGCATGGTGTCGCTGCGCGATCTCTACGAGGCGGTGCGCGCGAGCCTCGAGGAAGATCTGCAGAACGCTGCCAGCTTCATCCAGGGCGAGGCCTACGGAACCTCCGGCTGACCCCGTCTTCCGCGGCCGGCCCGATCCCGCTCCGTCTCGGAGGGGGCGAGGGCGCGGATGCTGAGTGCATGGATCCGTCCCTCGAGCAGCGTTCCGAGCGCGGCATGCACGCGACGCTGGCGCTCGAGGCGCGGCATGCCGGTGAACAGGCTGCTGACGATGGTCACCGCGAAATGGGACTCGCCGGAGGGATCCCATCCGGCATGGCCGCGATGCCGTTCCGACTGGTTCTCGATCTCCAGCCGTTCGGGAGCGAAGGCCCGCTCCAGGCAGCTACGCAGGGCGCGGGTCACCGGTCCTTCGGCGGGCGTGGGCTGCTCGGACATGGTTCCTCTTTCGTCGGCGGCGGCGCTCAGTAGCTCTTGGGCAGGCCGAGCACCTTGTGGGCCAGATAGGCCAGCACCAGGTTGGTGGAAACCGGCGCGATGCGATAGAGGCGGGTTTCGCGCCATTTGCGCTCGATGTCGTATTCGCAGGCGAAGGCGAAGCCGCCATGGGTCTGCATCGCCGCCTCACCCGCGTGCCAGGAGGCGTCGGCCGCCAGCAGCTTGGCCATGTTGGCTTCGGGCCCGCAGAGCCGGCCGGCATCGAACAGGGCACAGGCCTTTCGGACCATCAGCTCGGCGGCCTCGGTTTCGGCGAAGGCACGGGCGAGGGGGAACTGGATGCCCTGGTTCTGGCCGATGGGGCGCTCGAACACCACCCGCTCGCGCGCATAGGCGCAGGCCCGGTCCAGGAACCAGCGGGCATCGCCGATGCATTCCGAGGCGATCAGGATGCGCTCGGCGTTCATGCCATCGAGGATGTACCGGAACCCTCGGCCTTCCTCGCCGACCAGGGCATCGCCGGGAAGCTCGAGACCGTCGATGAAGATCTCCGTGGTGTGATGGTTGAGCATCGTGCGGATCGGCCGGATCTCCACCGATTTGCCGCGCGCCTCGCGGAGATCGACGAGGAACACCGAGAGCCCGTCGCTGCGCCGTTCGACGCGTTCGAGGGGTGTCGTGCGTGCCAGCAGCAGCATCAGATCGGAATGCAGCGCGCGGCTGGTCCAGATCTTCCGGCCCTCGACCACCCAGCCGTTCCCCTTGCGGCGGGCCCGGGTGCGCAGCGCCGGCGTGTCGCTGCCGCTCTGCGGCTCGGTGATCCCGAAGGCCTGAAGCCGCAGCTCGCCGCGGGCGATGGCCGGCAGCCAGCGCCGTTTCTGCGCCTCGCTGCCGTGCCGCAGGAGGGTGCCCATGATGTACATCTGGGCATGGCAGGCGGCGGCATTGCAGCCCCGGGCGTGGATGGTTTCCAGCACCACGCTGGCAGCCCGCAGCGGCAGGCCGGCACCGCCGTAGGTCTCGGGGATCAGGATGCCGAGATAGCCCGCTTCGGCGAGGGCGCCGACGAATTCCTCGGGATAGCGGCCCTCGCGATCGCAGGCCTGCCAGTAGGCGCCGTCGAAGCCGGCGCAGAGCCGTTCGATCGCTTCGCGCAGCTCCGGCCAGTCGAGACCCAGAGGGACGGCGATCTCCTCGTCGGTGGGGGGCATGCGGGGCGGCTCCCTCGGCCGTGGCGCGATGGACAACTGCGGCGCGGCTGCTAGGTTTCTGGCGTGATTGACGGCAGGCCGCAAGGGGAGAGCATGCAGGAGTCCTTCTTCGCATTGATCGCGCAAACCATCGAGCGGTTTGCCGACAAGACCGTCCTCGAGGATGTCGATCGGGGTGCCGCGCTCACCTATGCCGAGCTCGACCGGATGAGCGCGCGCTTTGCCCGGCTTTTGGACGAGCTCGGTCTTCGCAAGGGCGACCGGGTGGCGGTGCAGGTCGCCAAGTCGCCCGAGGCGCTGGCCCTGTATCTCGCCTGTCTGCGTGCCGGTTTCGTGTTCCTGCCGATGAACCCGGCCTACCGCTCGGGCGAGGTGGCATACATGCTGCGGGATGCCGAGCCGACGCTGTTCGTCTGCGATCCGACCCGCGTCGGCGAGCTCTCGGCGGTGGCCGCCGGCGCCGGGGTGGCGCATCTGCTGACCCTCGATGCCGCGGGGAGCGGCAGCCTCACGGAGCGGTCCCGCGATCTGCCCGAAGATTTTCCGCCGGTTGCTCTCGCCGCCCAGGACTACGCGGCCATGCTCTACACCTCCGGCACCACCGGCCGGCCCAAGGGCGCACCGCTCAGCCACGGCAATCTCGCGAGCAACGCCCGGGTGCTGGTGGAAAGCTGGGGCTTCACCGCCGAGGACGTGCTGCTCCACGCCCTGCCCATCTACCATGCCCACGGGCTGTTCGTGGCCTGCCACTGCGTCCTGCTTTCCGGCGCTTCCATGCTCTGGCTGGCCAGGTTCGACCGCGCCAAGGTGCTCGCGCTGCTGCCGCGGGCGACGGTGATGATGGGGGTGCCGACATTCTATGTGCGGCTCCTGGAGGATCCCGCCTTCGGCCCCGAGACCTGCCGCAACATCCGTCTCTTCGTCTCCGGATCGGCACCGCTTCCCGCCGAGGCCTGGAAGGCCTTCAAGGCACGCACCGGCCAGGAGATTCTGGAACGTTACGGCATGAGCGAGATCCTCATGCACACCACCAACCCGCTTCGCGGCGAACGCCGACCGGGCTCGGTGGGGCTGCCCTTCCCGGGCTCCGAGGTGCGCATCGTCGACGATGCCGACCGGATCCTCGGCCCGGGTGAGGTCGGTCATGTCCAGGTGCGCGGCCCCAACGTCTTTCGGGGCTACTGGCGGCTGCCGGAAAAGAACAGGGAGGAGTTCACCGCGGATGGCTGGTTCCGAACGGGCGACATGGGCATGCTCGGTAGGGACGGCTATCTGACGCTGGTCGGTCGGGCCAAGGATCTGATCATCACCGGCGGTCTCAACGTCTATCCCAAGGAGGTGGAGGATGTCCTCGACGCCCTGCCGGGGGTCCGGGAAAGCGCGGTGATCGGCCTGCCCCATCCCGATTTCGGCGAGGCGGTGACGGCGGTGGTGGTGCCCGAGCCCGGCGTCGAGCACTCCGAGGAGGCGATCCTCGCCGCGGTGCGCCGGGCATTGGCCGGCTTCAAGGTGCCCAAGCGCGTGCTGTTCGTGGAAGAGCTGCCGCGCAACAGCATGGGCAAGGTGCAGAAACGGGATCTGCGGGAGCGCTTCGCCGGCCTCTATCGTCGGCAGGAGAAGGCCTGAGTCTCATGCTCTACGAACTCGACGGAATCGCCCCGCAGCTCGCCGAGGATTGCTGGGTGGCGCCTTCGGCGGTGCTGATCGGCCGGGTGGTGCTCGAGGCCGGTGCCAGCGTCTGGTGGGGGGCGGTGCTGCGGGGCGACAACGAGCCCATCACCGTGGGGGCCGGCAGCAACGTCCAGGACGGCTGCGTCTTTCATACCGACCCGGGCTTTCCCCTGACCGTCGGGGCCGACGTCACCGTCGGGCACATGGTCATGCTGCACGGCTGCGAGATCGGCGAGGGATCGCTGATCGGTATCGGGGCGGTGATCCTCAACGGTGCCCGGATCGGCCGCAACTGCCTGATCGGCGCCAAGGCGCTGGTGCCCGAGGGCAGGGAGATCCCCGACAATTCCCTGGTGATGGGCATTCCCGGCAAGGTGGTGGGCGAAGTCCGGCCCGAGCAGATCGCCCGCATCGCCGCCGGCACCGCCAAATATGTGGCCAACGCCCGCCGCTATCGCGACGGACTCCTGAGCCTCGATTGAAGCCCGCACGTTAACCGTTTCGCAACCGCGAGCCTGTACCACACCATCGCGCGGGCAGAGGATTGGCAACCATAACCTGTGGTTGTATGTTCGCGCCGGCTGCAGGATGACGGCGGGGCAGAGATGCATCGCGACGAGGATTGGTGGGAGAATTGGCGGAACTGGAGCCGCATTCCTCGCAAGCAGATCAACGGTGTGGCTCGCGAGCGACTCGAGGTGGGTAGCCGGGGGGATGTCGAGATCACCTTCCTCGGCGAGGATGCGGGCTACCGCAACAGCCTGTTCGTCTATCGCCTCGGGGATCACGGGCGCTTCGAGGATGTGCGCCTGCTCTGGGGCGATACCAGCGAGACGGTCAGCGCGCGGGGCTGGTCGCACGGACCGCAGAGCGACGGGCCGCTCGATCGTGGCGACAGCATCCGGCTCAGCGATGTCTACGACGCCGATCAGCTCGCCCCGGGCCAGGAATTCGGCCTGCTGCTGGTCGCCAACGGCTTCGGCCGCAATCCCGAAGCACTGTTCTCCGACGCGGAGGGGTTCCGGCTGATCGACCGTCGCACCGGCGAGGAGGCGGGGCTCGATACGCCGCGCTGGCGGATCCGCCTGGTCCACGAGGGCGAGCAGGGGGACATCGCGGTTCGCGGCCGGCTGCTGTTCACCACCGATCCCCGGGACGATGGCGGCTGGCGCAATCCTCTCAACCCGGACGGTCGCGAACATGTGCTCTCGCACCCGGGCGCCGAGCCGGGCCAGACCGAGCTCTACTTCGAGGACCAGGTCTACCGCCGCGGCGATTACAACGACCTGCGGCTCCTGATCGACACCGAACCCGAGGATACGGGCGTGGGCTGTCCGATCCGGCTCGATGCCGACGGGCTCGACGACGGGCTCGGGGTGGTGGCCCGGGGCGAGCAGGCGGGTGATCGGGCCGGCTATGCCGTGGTCCAGATCGGTGATTTCGACGGGGACGGGTTCGGCGATGTCGCGGTCGGCGCGCCGCTTGCCGGCGAAGACGGGCAGGGTACGGTCTACATCCTGTTCGGCCGCGGCGAGGACATTCCGGGCGAACTGACCCTCGATGGCGAGGGCGGGTATGGCATGACCGCTCTCCACGGCGCCGCCGCCGGTGACCGTCTGGGAGCGGCGCTGGCCTCGGCCGGCGATGTCAATGGTGACGGTTTCGACGATCTGGTGATCGGGGCCACCGGCCTCGACGGCCTCTCCCCGGACAGTGGCGGCGCCTATCTGCTGCTGGGCGGGTCGCGGCCCGATTCCGGCGACATCGAGGCGGTGGACGCGGCCCGGCTGGTCCGTATCGAGGGGGTGAACGGCGGCGATGAAACGGGGATCGCGGTCGCCGGCGGCGGCGACATCAACGGCGACGGTTTCGACGATCTGCTGATCGGCGCCCGCCTCGCCGAACCGGACTATGCCCGCTACAGTTCCGGCGTGTCCTATCTCCTGTTCGGCGGTGCCGACGGCGTCAGCGGCGATCTTTCGGCTCTCGACGGCAACGACGGGGTACGGCTTCCCGGTCTCGACCGCTTCGACCAGTCGGGGCGGAGCGTGGCGATCCTCGGCGACATCGACGGAGATGGTTTCGACGATCTCGCCGTGGGCGCCCCGGATGCGGATCCCGGGGGACGGACCAATGCCGGTGAGGTCTATGTGATCTACGGTACGGACGAAGGGTTTCCCGCGACTCTCGACCCCTCGGCGCCGGCGGATGGCGGCTTCCTCGTGGCCGGCGCCGATCCCTTCGATTTCGCGGGCTTCGCCGTCTCCGGTGCGGGCGATGTCAATGGCGACGGTTTCGACGACCTGCTGATCGGCGCCTATGCCCGGGATACCGCCGGGGGCGAAGCGGCGGGGGCCGCCTATCTGGTGTTCGGCAGCGAGGAGGGGCATCCGGACGGGCTCGATCTCGGTGATCTCGACGGCAGCAACGGCTTCGCGATGTTCGGGCTGTCGCCGATGAGCGGCACCGGGCGGGCGGTGGCCGCCGCCGGCGATGTCAATGGCGACGGCTTCGACGATTTCCTGGTGGGGGCCCGCTATGCCGATCCCGAAGGGGTGGGCGGCGCCGGTGAAGCCTATCTGATCTACGGCCATGACGGTCCCTTCGACGCCGTCCTCGATCTCGGCTCGCTGGAAGAGAACGGGGCGGGCTGCCGGCTGATCGGCACCACCGGCGAAGCCTATGCCGGATTCAGCCTCGGCGGTCCCGGCGACATCGATGGTGACGGTTTCGACGATCTGGTGATCGGCGCGCCGGCGACGGTGGGGGGCGAGGATGCGGGTACCGCCTTCGCGGTCTTCGGCGGCGAGCGTTTCACCGCCACCGTCGCTTCCCTCACCGGCGATCCGACGACGGTCGTGTGATCACGGCGGCGGCCGGGGGGCGGCGTCACTCCTCCTCGGCGGTGAACTCGCTGGCCTGCAGCGCCCGCGGCTCGAGCTCCACCTGCGAGACCGCGGGGATCTCGCTATTGGCCGGTGCCACCCGTAGCTGCTCGAAGCGCCGGGCCGCCGGCAGCACCCGCGCTTCCAGCGATCCCACCGCCCGGTTGTAGTGCTCCACGGCCTGGCGCAGAGCCTTGCCGACCCTTTCCATATGCTCGCCGAAGGTCTTGATGCGCTCGTAGAGATCGCGGGCCAGCCCCGCCACCTCCTGCAGGTTCTCGGCGAGCTTCTCCTGTCGCCAGCCATAGGCGACGGCCTTGACCAGCGCGACCAGGGTGGCCGGGGTGGCGATCAGCACCCGCTGCTTGAGGGCGTCCTCGAACAGCGAGGGATCGACCTCCACGGCGGCCGCGTAGAAGGCCTCGCCGGGAATGAACATGACCACGAAATCGGGGGTGTCCTTCAGGCTCTGCCAGTATTCCTTGCTGGAAAGCTTGCGTACATGCTCGCGTACCTGGCGCAGATGATCGCGCAACGCCCGTGCCCGTTCCTCCTCCTCGCCCGCCTCGATCATCGACAGATAGGCGTCCAGCGGGGTCTTGGCGTCGATCACCAGGCATTTGCCGCCGGGCAGGCGCACCACCACATCGGGCCGCAGCCGCCCTTCCTCGCCGGCCAGGCTCCGCTCGCTGACGAAGTCCACATGCTCGGTCATGCCGGCGAGCTCCAGCACGTTGCGGAGCTGGTATTCGCCCCAGCGCCCTCTGGTCTTGGGCTGGCGCAGCGCCTGTACCAGCTTGCCGGTATGGTTCGAGAGCTCCCGCTGCCCCTGGATCAGGGTACGGACCTGCTGGGTGATGGCCCCGTAGGCCTCGCGGCGGGCCTTCTCCAGCTCGTCCACCCGATGCTCGAATTTGGCGAGGCTCTCGGCGATCGGCCCCACCAGATGTTCGATCTCCTTCTTGCGGGCCTCGAGGGTCTTTTCCGCCTCGCTCTTGTGGGCGTCGAAGCGTTCCGAGACGAGTCGGAGAAAATTGCGGCTGTTGTGGTCGAGGATATCGCTCGCGAGGGTCCTGAAGCGGTTTTCGAGCTCTTCCAGCTTCTCGCGATGGTTGCGCTCCTCGGCTTCCAGCCGGGTACGAAGCTCGGCGCCTTCGAGGGCGAGACGCGCCTTCTCTTCCCGCAGTGCCGCCGTCTCGGCGCGCAGCGGCCGTACCAGCCACCACCAGACGGCGGTGCCGCCGAGCACCGATCCGAACAGCAGAAGAGCGATGGCCGTCCCGAGGTCTCCCGGCATCGGTGTCGCCGCTCAGCCGCCCTCGGCTTCGGGCCAGTCGCCGAGCATCGACTGGGCGTAGCGCTCGATGCCGATCTGCTCGATCAGCTCGAGCTCGGTCTGCAGATGATGCTCGTGCTCCTCCTCGTCGGCCAGGAGACGGACCATCATGTCGCGGCTGACGGGATCGCCCGCCTTCTCGCAGATCGCGACGACCTGGCGGTAGAACGCCATGGCCTCGCGCTCGAGCTCGAGATCGCCCTCGATGGCACTCTTCAGATCGGTGCCGATCCGCAGTCTGCCGGGATTGTCCAGCCGCGGCGTGCCCTCGAGCAGGAGGATGCGCTGGATCAGGAGATCGGCGTGCTTCATCTCCTCGATCGCTTCCTTCATCTCGTGGCGGCCGCGCTTTACGAAGCCCCAATGTTCGAGCATCCTGGCGTGCAGCACGAACTGGTTGGAGGCGGCGATCTCGATGGCGAGGGCGCCATTGAGGGCGTCGATGACCTCGGGGTCACCTTTCATGCGACGGGGCTCCTCGGCTGGGATTCTCGGTTCGGGGCAGCGTAGCCGCAGGCCCCCAGCAAGTCCAGGAGATGCCCCGGCGGGGGCGCCTCCACTTCGATCGGATCGCGCGCCGCATAGAGCGGGATGCGCAGCGCCCGGGCGTGGAGATGGAGCGGCAGCAGCCCGTCCTCCCCGGGCCGCCCGTAGACCAAATCGCCGACGATCGGGCAGCCGATGGCGGCGAGATGGACCCGGAGCTGATGGGTCCGCCCGGTCCGCGGTCGCAGTTCCAGCCAGCTCCATTCCCCGGTGCCGCCCAGCAGCCGATACTCGGTCACCGCCGGCCGCCCGCCTTCTTCGACCTGCATCCGCCAGCTCCGGCGATCGCGGGTGATCTTGGCCAGCGGCAGATCGATGCGACCGGCGGGTCGGGGCGGTGCGCCGCGCACCACCGCCCAATAGGTTTTGGCGATGCGCCCCTGGGCGAACAGCCGGCCGAGCCGCGCCAGCGCCTTACGGTGCCGGCCGAGCACCAGACAGCCGCTGGTATCGCGATCGAGCCTGTGGGCCAGAGCCGGGGGTCTGGGCAGGCCGAAGCGCAGGCTGTCGAGATAGTCCTCGAGATTGGGTCCGCCGCCCGGACCGGCATGTACCGGCAGGCCGGCCGGCTTGTCCACCACCAGGATCAGCCCGTCGCGATAGAGGATCCGTTGCAGCAGGAAATCGGCGGCTTCAGCGGTCCCGTCGGTAGGGGTCGTGGACGAGGCCGCGGATCCGCAGGCGGAGTGCGTTGAGCCTGATGAAGCCTTCCGCATCGCGCTGGTCGTAGACCGTGTCCTGCTCGAATGTGGCATGTTCCTCGCTGTAGAGGCTCCTGGGGCTCTTGCGCCCGACCACCTGGAGCCCCCCCTTGTAGAGCTTGAGTCGGACCGTGCCGGTGACCTCCTCCTGGCTTTTGTCGATCAGCGCCTGCAGCATCTCGCGTTCCGGCGCGAACCAGTAACCATTGTACACCAGTTCGGCATAGCGTGGCATGAGCTCGTCCTTGAGATGCGCTGCCCCGCGGTCGAGGGTGATGCTCTCGATCGCCCGATGCGCCGCCAGCAACAGCGTGCCGCCGGGGGTCTCGTAGACCCCGCGCGACTTCATGCCGACATAGCGGTTTTCCACCAGATCGACGCGGCCGACGCCGTGCCGTCCGGCGATCTCGTTGAGCCGCGCCAGCAGCCGCGCGGGAGACAGGGCCTCGCCATCGACCGCTACCGGATCCCCGCGCACGAAATCGATCTGCACATATTCGGGTTCGTCCGGCGCCCGCCGCGGATCGACGGTGCGAGTGAACATCTCCTCCTCGGGCTCGACCCAGGGATCCTCCAGCGCGCGGCCCTCGTAGGAGATGTGCAGCAGATTGGCGTCGGTGGAATAGGGCGGCTCGCCTCGCTTGCCGCGAGGGATCGGAATCTGCCGGCTTTCGGCGTAGGCGATCAGCTTCTCGCGGGAATCGAGGTCCCATTCCCGCCAGGGCGCGATGATCCGGATCTGCGGATCGAGGGCGTAGCAGGAGAGCTCGAAGCGCACCTGGTCGTTCCCCTTGCCGGTGGCGCCGTGGGCCACCGCATCGGCG
>JALSRW010000362.1 GCA_026984595.1 Alphaproteobacteria bacterium | reverse complement strand
TCCGGATGCCGCGCCTGTTTTCTCGGTATTCCGACAGACCGAACGATAGCCCAAGAATATGGGGATCATGGCCATGCATACTGGAAGGACCCCAATTCTGCTGCCTCGTTCTTTTCTTCCGAAGTTGGACATATCGGGGAAGTCAATGCTCGCGAAAGAACGAGTGATGACAACTGGATCATCTGGCGGTGGGCTCACACGCGGTATCGCAACTGGGATTGGAACAATCCGCGCCCGTGGGTGGAGATCGCTGCTGCCGCAGGCGGGAGTCGAGGAGAAGGCGAAAATGTCATCGACTGGTTCGCGAACGCGATCCGCGAATTCTGGACCGCCATCGACGCGTATTTCGCCGAACGAGGCAGACCACCGTCATGATAGGGTGAACGGCTCCAGAGACTGCAAAGTCCGACATGGCTTCACGCCGTCAACGGCGAACGCGATCTCCTAGCAGAAGGGCGAGCAAAAAGACCTCTGCCGTGTCCGGATGGCTCTCTTTCAGCTTCTTCCAGTCCTTCACCGCGCGATCCGCTTGCTCGATGAGGTCGTTGACACTGCTGCGGTAGAAGGTTGGCGCGAGGTTGTAATCGGCCTCGTGGCGCGCTTCCTGAAGCTCGATGAATGCGGAGGCAACAGCAACCAGATCAGGCGGCAGGCTGCTAGCCGTTCGCCGGTGCCATGGTCTCGGCATCTTGTGCCGGGAAACCTGCTCGCAAACATTGCGCATGATACCGTGCACGAACGCCCGTCGGACGATTGTCCGTGTGGAGCCACGACGCGCGACCCGTTTCGCTCCGGCCTCGGCAAGCAGGTGAAACAACGCGTAATATGCAGCCGACACAGCGCGACGAAGATCGGCCTGTTTGGGCTTCCTCCCGCGCCCCGCCAGAAAACGGGCCTGGTCGATCAGATCGGCGTGATAACTCACTCGTCGCCCACGGTCCGAACGTCGTCGAAAGCCCGTCCCTCGTTCTCCAGCCGAAATCGCACGTAGACGAAGGTATCCTCGAAGCCCGCCTCGCGAAAACGGTCGTAGATGTGCCGGCGGATCGCCTCCCGGTTCGCCCAGTCCCAGTACCCTTTTTCTTCGGCGTCCTTCGGCAGCACCACCCATACCCAGATCGCTGGATCGCCGGCCCAGTCCTCGCCCTCGCGGAATTCGAGCGCCCGCACCCCGCGCCTCTCCTCGCGGAACCTGTCCAACAGTTCCTCGAGCAGCTCTCGGGTCGTTTCCTTGGGCGCTGTCGCGCTCTTCATCCGACGATCTCCGAAGATTGCCCGGCGAGTGTACGCCAGACCATCTCCGGCGCAAAGCGCGCCCGGGCGTTACCGGACCGCGGCCGTTACAACCTTCGCTCCCTGTGGCAGGTTGATGCGTGGAACCGGATCAGCGGGGAGGCGCGCGATGGCGAAATGGGGGGACGACGGGGAGCTCTTTCGGCTGATGCGGGAGGAGCTGTTCACCGCCGTGGTCGGCGATGTGCTGGACGGGATGGGGCTTCTGGCCCAGTTCCTGCCGCCCGAAATCCGGCTTCTGGACGAGCGCAGGGTGCTGATCGGCCGGGCGATGCCGGTGCTGGAGGCGGATGTCTTCGCTGCGACCACCGAAGGCACCGCCAATCCCCTTTCGGCCAGGCCCTTCGGGCTGATGCTGGAAGCCCTCGACGATCTGCGCCCGGGCGAGGTCTATGTCTGTACCGGCGGCTCGCCCATCTATGCCCTCTGGGGCGAGCTGATGTCGATCCGGGCCATGCATCTCGGCGCCGCCGGGGCGGTACTCGACGGCCATGTGCGCGACACGCGCGAGATCCTGGCACTCGGCTTTCCGGTGATGGCCCGCGGCCGCTACGCCCAGGACCAGGGACCGCGCGGCAAGGTGATCGATTACCGGCTGCCGATCCGCATCGGCCAGGCCTCCATCGCCCCCGGCGATCTGCTGTTCGGCGATATCGACGGGGTGCTGGTGGTGCCGCGCGTCGCCGAGGAGGAGGCCGTGCGGTTGGCACTGGAGAAGGTGCGGGGCGAGAATGCCGTGCGCGAGGCGCTGAAGGCGGGGATGCGCGCCGCCGAGGCCTTCCGCGAGCTCGGGGTGATGTAGCCCCGCGGCATGTTCCGGTACGCATCGGCGCGTCACGGCTGCGGGCCGCGCTGGACCGTCGCGGAATGTCCCTTGACCTTCCAGCAACTGGAAACCACACATACCCGGTCGACGAGCCGGCCCCGAGGAGGCGCGAAATGGCGACTGCGACCGTTGTTCCCGGAAAAACACCCGGAAAAACAGATGTCACCCGACTGTCCGTGCCCATCGAAGGCATGAGCTG
>JALSRW010000361.1 GCA_026984595.1 Alphaproteobacteria bacterium | reverse complement strand
ACCGCTGCGCCAGATGCTGGAGCTGGGTGGATTTGCCCGCGCCTTCTCCGCCTTCGAAGGTGATGAAAGGTGCGGGCCGCGCAGCGGCGCTCAGGACGCCCCCCAGACCAGATAGCCGACAGCGCCGAGGATGCGGCCGAGCATGCCGGCCTTGGCCACATCCGCACCCGCCACCAGCGGCACCGTCAGGGGCTCGATCTCGGAGGCGGTGATGACGAGCTCGCCGAGCTTCTGGCCCTCGACGACCGGCGCCGGCACCGGATTGTCGTAGCGCACGCGCACCTCGAGCGAGGCGCGGGCCTGACGCGACAGGGTGACGGCGACGAGATCGCGGGGAACGAGCGGCACCTTGTCCGCTTCTCCGAGCCAGACATCGGCCTCGACCACCGGCGCCCCTGCCTCGAACAGCCGGTATTCACGAAACTCGCGAAACCCGAACTCCAGCAGCCGTTCGGCTTCGATCGCCCGTTGCCGCGCCGTTTCGAGCCCGGCGACGACGAGAATGAGGCGCCGGCCGTCACGTTCCGCGGTGGCCACCAGACCGTAGCCGGCCTCCTTGGTGTAGCCGGTCTTCATGCCGTCCACGCCCGGCACCTTCTTGCGCAGCAGCGGGTTGCGGTTGAACTGGCGGATCTTGTTGTAGGTGAACTCGCGCTCCGAATAGAGTTCGAAATATTCCGGGAACTCCCTGATGATCCGCCGCGCCAGCACCGCCAGATCGCGGACGCTCATGTAATGGTCGGGATCGGGCAGGCCGGTGGCATTGGCGAAGCTGCTGTTGGTGAGGCCGAGCTCCGGCGCCTTCCGGTTCATCAGCTCGGCGAAGGCACGCTCGCTGCCGGCCAGGGCCTCGGCCAGCACCACGCAGGCGTCGTTGCCCGACTGCACGATCATGCCGCGCAGCAGATCGGCGACTTTCACCCGCGTACCGACCTGCACGAACATCTTGGAGCCGCCGGTACGCCAGGCCTTCTCGCTGACCGGCAGTTCGTCCTCGAGGCGAAGGCTGCCTTCCTTGAGGCGCTCGAACACCAGATAGGCGGTCATGAGCTTGCTCATCGAGGCCGGCGGCCGCGGCTCGTCCGGGTTCTTGGCGAACAGTACCTGCCCGGTACGGTAGTCGATCAGAATGGCGGCCTTGGCCGCGGTATCGAAGACCGCGGCCGCGACCGGGCCGGGAAGGGCCGACAGGACCAGCAGAAGCAGCATCAGGCGGAGGGTCGCGAACATCGTCATCCTATCCGAGAGAGAGGAAGCGGCCGGCCAGACAGGGTGCAGCGGCCCTGCCCCCGGCACTCAGGAACGCCTCCGGATAGCCCATCCTTCGGACCCGGTCGAGTATCGAGCGGGCCACCGCCTCGGAGGCGATGGGGCCGAGCACCACCCGCGCCAGCCGCTCGTTGCCCAGCATGGTGCTCTCGAAGCGGATGGAAGCGAGCCCGCGCAACCGCCGCGCCGCCTTGCGGGCCCGCGCCAGTTCGCGAAAGGCGCCGAGCTGCACGAAATAGGGCCTCGCCGCCTCCGCGCAGCGCCGCAATCCTTCGCGCCCGGCCCCCTCGGCCACCACCGGGGATACCGTCCTCTCCGGGCGCGTCCGCGCCTGCCCGGGCCGCGGCGGCTTGCCGCGCGCGTCATCGGCCAGTCGCAGGAAGCGCACCCGGACCCGGGCCAGCCCCTTCTCCCGGAAACCGAGCTCGCGTGCGGCTGCTTCGGAAAGGTCGATCAGCCGACCGGCGACGAAGGGGCCTCGATCGTTGACCCGGACCACCAGACGACGACCGGTCTCGAGGTTGGTGACCTCGACGAGGCTCGGCAGCGGCAGAGTCGGATGGGCCGCGGTCAGGCGGTTCCTGTCGAAGATCTCGCCATTGGCCGTGCGCCGGCCGTGAAAGGCCTTGCCGTACCAGGAGGCGATGCCGACCGCCTCGTAGGCGGGGTCGAATTGCGGCCGGTAGCGCCTTCCGTTGACGGTATACGGGGTACCGAGCTTGTACACGCCGGGGGTCTGCGGCAGGGGCTGTTCCTGCCGCGGCCGTCCGGTGCTGCAGGCGGCCAGGACGAGGAGCAGGAGCAGCGCGCCCGGAAGGCGCAGGGTTCTCGTGCGTGGCATCATGGCTGCCCGAAATGCATGCCAACCGACGGTCACGCCGATCGCTGTCGGATCGCGTCGGCGAGCAGGCCCACCGACAATGCGAAATACTGTGAACGATTCCAGCGTAGCAACACCCGATAGTTGTCATAGACCAGAAACGCCGGTCCACCGGGACCATCCGGCAACAGCAGCGAGGCATCGAGGGCCACATCCGGCAGCGGCCGACCA
>JALSRW010000360.1 GCA_026984595.1 Alphaproteobacteria bacterium | reverse complement strand
TTCCGCCGCCAGAGCCGCGATTTCCTCGCCGCCTGGCGGGCGGCGGGGCTGGACGGGCACTGGCTGGAGCCACCCGGGCTCGATCATTTCACCGTGCTGGAGGAGCTGGAGCGCTCCGACAGCGAGCTGTTCGGCGCCCTGCTCGGCTGCGCCTTGGGCGAATGAAGGGCCGGCTGCTCAGCGCCCGTTGAGCCGGAAGGAGTTGAGTCGGAAGGAGTTGCCGACCACGGTGATCGAGCTGGCGCTCATGCAAATGGCGGCGACCAGCGGCGTGACCAGGCCGGCCACCGCCAGCGGCACCGCCACCAGATTGTAGGCGAAGGACAGGGCGAGATTCTGGCGCACCAGCCGCCGGGCGCGGCCGGCGATCTCCAGAAGCTCGGTCACCGGCGCCAGTTCGCGTCCCTGGAACACGGCATCGGCGGCGGTCTGGCTGACATCCATGGCGGTGGAAGGGGACATCGAGACATGGGCGGCGGCCAGCGCCGGCGCATCGTTGAGCCCGTCGCCGACCATCATCACCCGCCGGCCGGCGGCGGCCAGCTCCTCGAGGCGGGCGACCTTGGCGGCCGGATGCAGCTCGCCCTGCCAGTGTGCGATGCCGAGTTGTTCGGCCACCCGTTGCACCACCGGATTGCGATCGCCCGACAGCAGTTCGACGGTGATGCCGCGGCGGCGGAGATCGGCCACCACATCCACGGCATCGCGCCGCAGCCGGTCACGGAAGGGGATGCGCAGGGGCGGATGCCCGGGCCGGGCGAACCACAGCTCGGGTCCGTCGGGCGGCCGCTCGTCGCCGGCGGCAGCCCAGCCGCAGCGCCCCAGCCGCCATTCCCCCTCCTTCTCGGAGAGCCGGAGACCGCAGCCGGCCACCTCCTCCACCCCGCATGCGGCCCGGGCCTCGGGGACCGCGGCGGCCAGCGCCCGGGCGAGCGGATGACGCGAGGTCTTGGCGAGTGATGCCGCGGCCTCGAGCTGTTCGCGGTCGAGTCCTTCGAGCACGGGCTCCGGCAGGCCTTCGGTGAGGGTGCCGGTCTTGTCGAACACCACGGTGTCGATTTCCGCCACCCGTTCCAGCGCGGTGGCGCTCTTCAGCAGCGTCCCCCGCTTCATCAAGCGGCCGGAGGCGATCACCTGCACCGCCGGCACGGCGAGGCCCAGGGCACAGGGGCAGGTGATGATGAGAACGGCGGTGGCGACGAGCAGCGCCGCCTGCCAGTCCATGCCGCCCAGGAGCCACCAGCCGAGGAAGGTGATCGCGGCGAGGCCGTGGACGAAAGGGGCGTAGAGCCGGGCCACCCGGTCGGCCAGGGCCACGTAGCGGCCGCGCTTCTGCTCGGCGAGCTCCATCAGACGGACGATCTCGGCCAGCAGGGTACCTTCGCCCACCTGCCGCACGCGTACCCGGATCGGGGCCGCCAGGTTGAGGGTGCCGGCGAACACCCGGTCCCCCTCGCGCACCCGCTGCGGGATCGTCTCGCCGGTGATCGGGCTGGTATCGAGCTCGCTCGTGCCGTGGCTCACCACCCCGTCGACGGCGATCCGTTCGCCGCGGGCGACCAGGATCTCCTGACCGGCTTCCAGTTCCTCGGGGCGGGCGCTGCGGGTGGTGCCGTCGGGACGCACCAGGGTCACCGCTCCGGCGGCCAGGGCCAGCAGGCGCTCGGCCGCGGAACGCGCGGTGCCGCGTGCCCGGCTGTCCAGATAGCGACCGATCAGCAGGAAGAAGAGCAGGGTGACGGCACTGTCGAAATAGACATGCGGTCCCCCGCGGATCGTCTCGGCGAGGCTCACTGCGGGCGCGATCAGCACGGCCAGCGAGATCGGCACGTCCATGTTGGCATGCCCGGCTCCGAGGGCCGCCAGTGCCGAGCGGAAAAAGGGACGGCCGGCATAGGCGATCGCCGGCAGGGCGATGAGCGCCTCGAACCAGTGGAAGAATCCGCGGGTGGCGGCCCCCATGCCCTGCGCATGGCCGGCCCAGACCGAGATCGCCAGCAGCATGACGTTGCCGGCGGCGAAGCCGGCCACCGCCATGCAGCGCAGTAGCTCCTTCTGCTGGCGGTCGTCCTGGCTCCGGAGTCGCTCGGGATCGTAGGGCACCACGCGATAGCCGAGATCGCGCACCAGCGCCGCCAGGGCATTGCCGCGCTCGGCCGACCCCCGCCAGCGCAGCACCAGCCGCCGGGTGGTGAGGTTGACGCGAGCGGTCTCGACATCGGGCTCGCGGGCCAGCCGCCGCTCGATGCGGGCGACACAGCCACCGCAATGCACACCTTCCACCATCAGATGCAGCAGCCGGGCGCCGTCTTCAGCATCCTC
>JALSRW010000359.1 GCA_026984595.1 Alphaproteobacteria bacterium | reverse complement strand
CGGAATACGGGGAGGAGAGACCGTTTCTCGCCGGTTTCGAGCGACTCGTGCTGCCGATCCTCGACGAACAGGGCCGGAGCCGCTGGCCGGAGCGCTTTCCCGACGAGGAGATCGAGCGCATCCGCAAGGAAACCGGACCCGCCCGCTTTCGCAGCCAGATGCTCCTGCAGCCCACCCCGCTGCAGGATGTGCGTCTCGATCCCGACAAGCTGGTCCCTTACGAGGAAGAGATCTCGGTCACGGAGGCCAACCGCACCTTGCTGCTGCGCATCGGTGACAAGCGCATGATCTCGGCGAGCTGCTGGTGGGATCCGGCGATGGGCCGGCCCGACGGTGGCGATGCCAGCGTGGTCGCCGCCCTCTTCGTGGACGAGGCGGGGCATTACTACCTCCACGACATCCGCTATCTGGAGGCGCGGCCCGAGGGACCCGAGGACGACGAGGCGACCGCCATGTGTCGGCAGGTGGCGCGCTTCGCCGCCGCCCTCGAACTTCCTTCGATTACGGTCGAGACGAACGGGCTCGGCAAGTTCCTGCCGGCCCTCCTGCGCCGCGAGATCGCCAAGATGCGGGCGGCGATCAGCGTGCGCGAGCATGTCAGCACCATCGCCAAGGAACGGCGCATTCTCGATGCTTTCGACCCGGTCCTGGCGGCCCGCCGCCTGCATGCGCACCGGCGCGTGTGGCGGACTCCGTTCATCACCGAAATGCGGGAATGGCGTCCGGGCGCCAATTGCCGTGACGACGGACTCGACGCGGTGGCCGGCTGCCTCGCGAGCGAGCCGGTGCGGCTCGGCGCCTTCTCGGTCCGCCGCCGCCAGGACTGGCGCCCCGGCGCCCGGACCCATCGCGCCCGTTCCAGCTTCCGGCTTTGATCCTCGGCCCGCAGGTGCGTCGCGCCGGCGGGCCGCCCCCGGAAACCCGCTTGTCACGAAGCCCGTCGCCGCGTAAGCCGCGGGCGTTCCGCAAAAGCGCTGCCCCGCAGTTTCCCTTCGAGACGGTCCCCCGATGCTCCTTTCGATCCTGGCACTCGGCTTTCTGATCGGCATGCAGCACGCATTGGAGGCGGATCATGTGGCCGCTGTCGCCAGCCTGGTGGAGCGGGAAAGCCGGATCGGTCGCATCACCCGTTACGGCGCCTTCTGGGGGATGGGCCACACGCTGACCCTGCTGGTGGTCGCGGGAGGCGCGGTTGTGCTGGGTATCGGCATCGGCGAGCTGTTCGCGAGCAGCGTCGAGCTGGCCGTCGGCGTCATGCTGGTACTGCTGGGCGGGCGTCTGCTGTGGCGCATGCGTCGCGAGCGGATCCATTTCCATCTGCATCATCATGGGGACGGTCGCTGGCACCTGCACGCCCACAGCCATGCCGGCGAAGCGGCCAGTCACGACCCCCACGCCCACCACCATCGGCATCCGGAGGGCCCGCCCTGGAAGGCATTGCTGGTGGGCCTCCTCCACGGCCTCGCCGGCTCGGCACCGCTGGTGGTGCTGCTCGCGACCAGCCTCGGCTCGCCCCTGCTCGCGCTCCTGTACATCGCCATCTTCGGTGCCGGATCGATCGTCGGCATGGCGACCCTGAGCATGGTGCTGGCGGTGCCACTGGTCTGGTCGGCGCGCTCGCTGACCCGCTTCAACACCTGGCTGCGAGTGGGGATCGGCCTCGCCGCCATGGCCATCGGGCTCGATATCGCCGGCAGCTCGGCGGCGGCACTCCTGGCCGGCTGACGCCGTCTCAGGCCTTCCAGAGCTCGACTCGCCCGTCCCTGTGCAGGATCCAGGCGACAACCTCGGTCAGCCGGCCGCGCAGCGCCTCGCGTTCCTCGGGCGACATGACGTAGAGGGCGGTCGACAGCGCGTCGGCGACGGTCGCCCGGGGTGCCAGTACCGAAACGCTGAGATAGCGCTGCGCGCTGCGCCCGCTGCGCGGGTCGAACAGATGGTGGAAGCGGCCGGAACCGTCGAAACGGGTTCCCGACCCGGCCGAAGTCGCCAGCGCCCGATCCTCGAGCGCCACCCTGCGCAACAGCGCTCCGGCCTCGCGCGGATCGCGAATGCCGACCTGCCAGGGACGTCCTTCGGGATGGCGGCCGAGGGCACGGATCTCGCCGAGATCGACCAGCACGGAAGCCATACCCTCCCGCTTCAGCAGATCGGCCACCCGATCGGTGATATAGCCCTGGGCGATGCCGTTCAGGGTGACTGCCATGCCGGCGCGAGCGAAGGCCACCCCGGTCGATTCGACCCGCAGATGGCGCCAGCCGACACGCGCCCTGGCAGCGGCGACGGCCGCTTCGGGCGGGCCCGCGGGATCGGCGCCGGCGGTCGCGAAATGCCCGGCATAGACCTGCCACAGGGGCTGCACGGTGGGATCGAACGCGCCGCCGGTGCGTTCGGCGAAGGAACGCGCGATCGCCAGCAACTCGACCATTTCGAGCGGTGGCACGGCGAGCCGGCCCTCCCGGTTGAGACGCGACAGGGCGGAATCCGGTCGGTAGAGGCTGAACACCGCCTCCAGCCTGCGCAGTTCGCCCACCGCCGCACGCAGCAGCCGCCGCGCTTCCGCCCGGTCCTCGTGATAGAGGGTGATCGAGGCCTCGGCACCGAGTGCCGAACCGCGCCAGATCTCCGCGAGGGGCCGGCCGCCCGTACCTGCCCGTGCCAGCACGGAGCCGCCTGCCGCCAGCCCGCCGGCCGCCGCCATCAGCCGGATCACCCGCCGTCTTCCGATACCTCCTGCCGTCATCACCGACCTCTCTTCAGATCAGGGAGATGCTGTCTTGCGGACATGCGCATCCGGGCCCCGTTCATCCGCGCGGCACCTCGGGCGCCGGTTCGCTGGTGGAAAAGATGTAGTCGTCCGGGATCTCGTCGAACCCGACCACGCGTCCGCCGTATTTCCGGGCAAAGGCCTCGGCCTTCTCCCGGTCCTCGAAGGGAACCGCTTCGGGCATCCCCATGCCGCCCCGCTTGCTGCTGCCGATCACGTACCAGGCGGTCTCGGCGTCGATCCAGCTCCTGTCGCTGGGCCGGTCCCAGTCGGTGCTGCCCATGTCGTTGACGTAGAAGGCGAGAATGCGCCCGGGCTCCTCCTTGGATCGCGAGAAGGCGATGCCGTCGCGCACCGAGGTGAACCACAGAGGATCCTCCCGCCCGCTCAGGAAGATCTGCGCCTTGGGCCCCTTGTGTTCGACCACCACCATGTTGCAGTAGTAGCCGAGCGCGTCGCGATCCCAGGAGCGTGGCGGTGGTTTGGGATGCTCCGCCTCACCGCAGGCGGCGAGTCCGCCGCCCAGAACCAGGACGAACAGCAGCGCGAGCCTCCGCATCTCAGAGCTCCCGCCGCTGGAACAGGGTCAGCGTGGCGATCAGTGGCAGCGCCAGCCAGACCAGCATGGCCGAGACCGGAGCGAGACTGCCGATACCGGCCTTGGCGGCGGCTCCGGCGAGACCGGCGACGACCGCCACCGCCTCGTTGCCGATCAGGTTGAGGATGCGGTAGGCATCGGTCGGGCTGGCCAGCAGGAGAGCCACGAACTGGCGGGCACCGAGCGCATCACCGGCACTGACGACGATCGCCAGCAAACCCAGATCGTAGAGCACTACCGCGAACAGCCAGAGACCGAGCGCCCAGCCGGCCGCCGCACTGCGCTCGCGAGCCAGTACGCTCACCAGATAGCCGAGGGCCACGAACACCCCGCCGAGGAGCACCGAGCTCCCCATCATGGCGAGATAGGCACCGCCCCCTTCGAGACGCCAATCCGCCGACCAGACCAGCAGCAGCCCGGCACTGCCATAGCCGATCAGCACGGCCACCGCGAGAATCGCCAGATGGCCCAGGAACTTGCCGAGCACCACCTGCCAGCGGGTCACAGGATAGCTCAGCAGCAGCAGCATGGTGCCCCGCTCCAGTTCGCCCACCAGCGCATCGAAGCCGAGCATCAGCGCGATCAGCGGCATCAGATAGACGGTCAGGCTGGAAAGGCTGGCAACCGCCACCGTCAGCGCGCCGGCACGGGTGGTACCGACCGGTGCCGAGCCCAGAAACGCCAGCGACAGCGCGAGCCCGGCAAACGACAGGATGGTGCCCAGCACCCAGCGGTTCCTGAGCCCGTCGCGGATCTCCTTGTCGGCGAGGATCAGGATCGCCTTCATTGCGGTTCCGCCGCTTCGCTGAATCGGTTGTAGACGTCTTCCAGGGTCGGCGGCACGATCTCGATATCCTCGACGATGCTGCCGAGCGCACTGACCCGCCGCAGCAGATCCATCTTGGTGCCGTTGCGACAGGCGAACTCGACGGCATCCGGCCCCAGCAGATGCACCTCGCCGAAACCGTCCGCCGCGGCCAGCACGGCATCCCTGGCCGCGGCCGCGATCCGCACCCGGATGCGGGTCGGACAGCCGGCCGCCCGGCGCAGCTCGGCGAGCGTGCCGCAGGCCACCAGGCGACCGCTGCGCATGATGGCGATGCGGTCGGTGCGGGCCTCGATCTCGCTGAGCGCATGGGAGGAGAGCAGCACGCTCGCCCCCTGCTTCTGCCGTTCCGCCACCAGCGCGTAGAACTGGCGCTTGAGCAGCGGATCCAGCCCGGTGGTGGGCTCGTCGAGGAGCAGCAGGAGAGGATCGCCGAGCAGCGCCTGCGCGAGTCCGAGCCGTTGCCGCATGCCCTTGGAATAGGCCCGCACACGCCGGTCCATGGCGGCGCCGAGGCCGACCTGTTCCAGGAGTGCGGGGACGGCGCTGCGCGGCTGGCCCTTGAGGCGGGCATAGAAGGTCAGCAGTTCGCGGCCGGTCATGGTATCGTGGAACATCACGTTCTCGGGCAGATAGCCGATCCGGGCGCGCAACGCCGAGAAGCCCCGCTCCCGGGGCTGGCGGCCGCAGATCCGCACGCTACCGGCGCTGGGTCGGGTCAGCCCCAGCATCAGCTTGATCAGGGTGGTCTTGCCGGCACCGTTGTGACCCAGCAGAGCGAGGCTCTCGCCGGCCGCGAGGCGGAGATGCACATCGTGCACCACCTCGCTGGCGCCGTAGCGCTTGCACACGCCTTCGAGCGCAATCGCCGGCTGCACACTCACGAGACCCCTCCCCCGAATTCCGGGATCGGGATCTCGGGCGGTCGCATCAGCGGGAAACTGTCGGTGACACCGCCGGGGTGGAGGGTCGGAAACTCGCGCTGCGCCCAGCGCAGGAGCTGCAGGGCCGGGCTGTTGAACAGCAGCTTGGCCAGCGGGTAGCGCCAGAAGATCTGGTCCACCAGATCGTTGGGCCGGTAGGGCTGCTCGCCGATGCCGTCGTGATCGAGGTCGAAGCCGATGTAGTCGCTCCAGTAGTTGCCGTGACCGTTGTCGGACCATTCGAGATAACGGGTGCCGACGTATTTGACCTGTTCCCGGTTGTCCACGAACGCGTTGCCGTAGATCCTGTTGCGTTCCGATCCGGCGGTGAAGTGGACACCGATCGCACAGCCCTCGAACCAGTTGGAGGCGAAGGTGTTCTTGTTGGAATTGTAGATGAACACGCATTTCTCGGGTCCGCCCCGCACCACGTTGCCGGTAATCGTCGAGCTGTTGACGTAGTTGAGCAGGATGCCGCGCTGGCGGTCCCCTTGCGAGAGGTTTCCCGTGACCCTCAGACCGGCCGAGAACATCAGCGCGAAGCCCATGGTGTTGCCCGTGGAGAGGTTGCCCTCGAGGCGGCTCGTGTTGGTGTACATGTAGTGCACGGCGTAGCGCAGATCGCGGAAGCGGTTGCCGCGGAACAGATTGTCGCGGCTGGTGGTGGTGAAAATGCCGTCGCGCCCCCAGCGCACATCGTTGTTCTCGATGATCGAGCCGGGCGTGTTCCACAGCCGGATATCATCGCCGCGATCGTTGATGCGGCGGTACTGCCGGCCCTCGATCCGGTTGCCGCGGACCACGGCGTCGTCGGGACCCCAGAGATAGACACCCATCAAATTGTCGACGATCAGATTGTTCTCGATCCGGGCGCGGTCGCCGGCCTTGTCGACGAACACCCCGGAGTCCTGCTTCGAAAGGTCGGCTCCCGAATTGCGGATGACGAGACCCCGCAGCACGACGTCGGGGGCGGACACGGTAACCGTGTTGCCTGTACCGCCGCCGTCGATGATCGCCCCCTGCTCGCCGATCAGGATCACCGTCCTGTCGATGCGCAACGGACCGGCATGTACCCCGGGACGCAGCCGCAGCACATCGCCCGGGCGGGCCGCTGCCAACGCCGCCTGCAGCGCATCGCCACCCGCCGGCACGACGATCTCGGCTGCCGCAGAGACCGCGGCATACAGGAGGGCGAGGCCGGCGGCGACGGCCGCCGACCCCGGTTTCCCGTATGCGCCGAAGCGGGCCACTCAGGCCTTCTTGGGCTTGACCAGCATGCGGCCACGCATCTCCATGTGGAGGGCGTGGCAGAACCACTGGCAATAATACCAGAAAACCCCCGGACGGTCGGCGGTGAAGGTCACCGAGGCCGTTGCCTGGGGCGCGATTTCCATGGCGATCCCGTAGTTCTCGAGGGTGAAGCCATGGGTGAGGTCGTCGATATCGTCGATGTTGGTGATGACGACCGTCACCTCGTCGCCCTCGTTCACCTCGAACTGTTCGAGGCTGTAGACCGGCGCCGTGGAGTGCATGTAGACCCGCACCTTGTTGCCGTCGCGGATGACGTCGGCCGCCTCTTCCAGCACCACGCCGTCCTTCTCCGCCATCTTCCGCGCATCTTCCCACATCGGATCGTTGCGGTCGTAGATGGAGCGCGGATTGACGATGTCCCGACGGACGATGATGCAGTCGTGCGGCTCGGCGAAGCTCGGCCCGTCGTGGACCAGTTCCATCTTGTCACCGCTGATGCTGATGAGCTGGTCGTTCTCCGGCTTCAGAGGCCCGGTATTGATGAACCGGTCCTTGGAGAACTTGTTGAGAGAGACGAGCCACTTGCCGTCCGCCTCCTTGGTCTCGCCCATCGAGCTGTGGTTGTGGCCCGGCTGGTAGTGCACGTCGATCTTCTCGATGATCGGATCGACATCCTCACCGGCGTAGGCACGCCGCGCCTTCTCGATGTTCCATTTGACCACCTGGCTGTCGAGGAACAGCGTGGTATAGGCGTTGCCCTTGCCGTCGAAGGCCGTGTGGAGCGGGCCGAGGCCCAGTTCCGGCTCGGCGACGATCGCATCCCGCGGCTTGATCTTGTCCTCGAACAGATCGTCGAGCAGGGTGACATCCAGTACCGAGCAGGTCGGCGACAGCTTGCCGTTGAGCACCACATGGCGGCCGTCGGGGGCGGTGTTGCAACCATGCGGGCTCTTGGGAATCGGGATGTAGCGGGTATAGGGTGATCCGTGACGGCCGTCGATCACCGGCACCCCGTTCATTTCTCGGTAGTCGCCCTTCTCGACCGCTTCCTCGATACGCTTGATGTTGAAGATCACCACCCAGTCCTCGTCCGAGGCGGTCATCTCGGCGAGGTTCACCCCCTCTTCGGAATTGTAGCAGGTGGAGAAGGCGTATTTGCCCTGATAGTCGGCGTCGCAATTGTCGAGATTGCCGTCGACCATCACCTGCCAAGCGACCTTCATCGTGTCGCCGTCGATGGCCGTGAACAGCGCGTGATACTGCTTGGGATCGTCGAGGGCGCTGCCGTCGTTGGGCAGCGGAATACGGTGCTCGCCATTGACGAACACATAGCCGGTGCGCGGGTATTTCTGTGGCCGCAGACCGTGCAGACCCGAGGCGTTGGGCACCTCGACGATCTTGTCGCATTTCATGATATCGCAGCGCACCCGCGCCACCCGTCGATTGGCCTTGTCGTTCATGAACAGATAACGGCCGTCATAGGTACCGTCGGTGAACGACATATGGGGGTGGTGCAGATCGCCGTTGTGATAGACCCCGCCGCGCTTTTCCAGGAACTTCCTGGTCTCCGGCAGCAGGCCTTCGGTCAGGATCTTGCGGCTTTCGTTGGTGATGCCCCAGCCGGTGGCACTGCAGCGATTGAATACCGGCACCCGCATGATCTCGCGCATCGAGGGCACGCCGAAGATCCGCAGCTCGCCGGTCTGGCCGCTGCTCCAGAAACCGTAATAATCATCGAGATCCCCGGGTGCTACCACCGCCTTGTCCTCGGCAGCGCGTGCCACCCGGCTGCGGAACACGGTGCCGCCGGTGAGACCGGCGACCCCGCCGGCACCCGCCGCCAGACCCGAAATGGTGGCGATCTTGGCGGCACCGCCGAGCAGGCCTCGACGCGAGACCTCCGGTGCCGTCAACCGTCCTTCCGGATTGCTCTTCTTCTCCGTCATTTCCTGTCCTCCTCGAGGTTTGGTCATCCCACTACCCCGCCACCCGTCGGGTCGTTGCCGATCCTCGCCGGTGCCGGGACCCGCACATCGATATGCTCATGGTTCGATGGTCTCCGCGGCCTGACCGCGGACCGAAGGTCTGCCGATTTGCCGGAGTTCGCGCTGCAGCGCTGCTGCCGCCTCGGTTCTTCCCGCCCTCCGCTCGCGCCGCAGGCGCTTCTGGATCATCACCGGGCAGCGGTGATCGTCGTAGTAGAGTGTCTGACAATGCAGACAGTAAAGGCATTCGTTGGGGTTGATCTGCCCTTCGGGATGGATCGCCTGGACCATGCATTCATGGGCGCAGCGCTGGCAGGGATGGCCGCATTCGCGGTAGCGCTTGAGCCAGTCGAACATGCGCATGCGGCCGGGAATGCCGAGCGCCGCCCCCAGCGGACAGAGATAGCGGCAGTAGAAGCGCTCGATGAACAGGCCCGCCACCAGCAGCAGCACGGCATAGAGCACGAACGGCCAGTCCCGCACGAATTTGAGGATGATCGAGGTCTTGAAGGGCTCCACCTCGGCCAGCTTTTCGGACAATGCCAGCGAATGCAGCGACACCCCGAACAGGCCGAGAAAGATGATGTACTTGATCGGCCAGAGCCGCTCGTGCAGCCCCCAGGGCAGACTGATCTGCGGCACCTTGAAGGCCTTGGCGAGCTTGTTCAGCAGCTCCTGCAGGGCACCGAACGGGCACAGCCAGCCGCAGTACGCACCGCGTCCCCAGAACAGCAGCGAGACCGCCACCGAGCCCCAGAGGATGAAGATCAGCGGATCGATCAGGAAAGATTCCCAGCGGAACCCGGTGACCAGACTGTTGAAGAAGGTGTTGACGTTGACCACCGAAAGCTGGGCATTGGCATAAAAGCCGATGAAAAAGAGGGTGAAGACGAGGAATCCGATGCGCGTGTATTCGGTCAGCTTGGGCCGTCGCACCAGCCAATCCTGGAAGAAGAAGATGGCGGTGAGCAGGCCGAGAGCCACCAGCAGAATGACGATCTCCGGGATCTTGCTCAGCCACACCTTCTGCCACAGCGGCCGTTCGCTCTCGGCGGCCGCACCGGCAGCGGGCGTCTTCGGCGGCGCTGCCTCGGCCGCCGGAGCGGGCGGCGGCGTCACCGTCTTCAGGAACTTCTCGGGCGGCCTGTAGGTCACCGAGAAGACGGTGAACACCTTGCTGGTCGGCCCCACCGCCCGCTGCACCAGCAATTCGAGCTTCCATGGACGGGCCGGATCGAAGCCGCTGTCGGCAGGAATCCGGAACACGTCCACCTCCTTGAATTCCGGTGCTCCGGCGGCGGTGAGCCTCCTCCCCAGCCGGCGATGGTCGTGGTCGCGGAAGCGGAAGGTCCGATCGCCCTGACGGATGCGGAAACGGTCGAAGATGCCGCCCCGCACATAGCCCGACCCCTTGAAGGAATAACGCCCCCGAGCCGCCAGCAGAACGGCCTGGTCGCCCTCTTTCAGCCATTTGCGCAGGGCCCGGTATTCGTTGTCGCCCAGGAGGCTGCGGCCGACCGTCGGGATGGTGACGAGGGCGGTGTACAGATCGATGAAGAGGTCGTCGGCCTCGCCCCGCTGACGGCGTTTCGCCGCTCGCGGATCCCCCAGCTCCTCGAAAGCGCGGTTCACTTCACCGATGGTCAGTTTCAGGCGGGCGATGGCGCCTTCGAGCAGCAGATCGTTCCAGTCCTGGATTTCGCCTTCCCCGGTATCGACCAGCACCTTACGGGCGGCGGCTGCGGGGGAGCCCACCGCAGCCTCTGCCTCGAGCCCGCCGAGCCCGTAGGCCTTGGCCACCTCGAGGGCCGATTCCACCACCGAGTCGTCGATGATCATCACCGTCACCGTGGCGCCGCTGACGATATCCAGCCGCGGCCGCTGCTGGCCGCGGGCCAGAGCCGCCACGTCGAGGCCGATGTAGCGATCGATGAAGTCGGTGATCTTCTTTTCGGGAATGCCCACCAGCACGATCGGCTCGTGATGCTCGACGAGCTTCAGGCCGGTGATCACGCCCTTCATGTCGATGCCGATCAGAATCGAGATCGGCTTGCCCGAATAGCCGCTGGCATCGACGATGTCGGAATTGAGAAAGGCGTAGCCGAGCTGCTTCTCTCCGGCATAGACCGGGGCCACCGTCGGCGGCCCGGTGATCTCGCCGTAGCGTTCGGCTCCGGGCATGATCTCCCCGGCCGGCACCTCGGCCAGAAAGCGCTCGAGATCGCCGGCCGCCTGCGCCGCTGCCGCCTGCCACAGCAGCACTGCCCAACCGAACAGAAGCAGAACCAGGAGCCCCAGGGGACTCCGAACGGCGGCAGCAGATGCACGACGTGGATCGACGCGCGACCAGGAGCGGGGTCTATCCTGATACGCCACGCTTGACTCCCTCGAGATTGAATCGCGTTGTTTCCTTAGTACCGCGGCCAGCGGGCCACATTGATCGCCGTCAATGTTGGTGCCAGCATGCACAGTCAGATTGCAGCCGATGCTTCGGCATTTCGTCGCAGTGCCGAGGGGCCGGGCACCGATCCCGATTGCCAAGG
>JALSRW010000358.1 GCA_026984595.1 Alphaproteobacteria bacterium | reverse complement strand
CCGCTACCGTTTCGGCTATCCGGCCTGTCCGGACCTGGCGGCGCAGCTGCCGCTTCTGGAGCTGCTCGGTGCCGAGCGGATCGACGTGCGGTTGTCCGAAGAATACCAGCTCGACCCCGAGCAAAGTACCTCGGCCATCGTCATTCACCATCCGCAGGCGCGTTATTTCAACGTGTAGCTTATTTGCTTTGCGAAACTCGCGCCTTTCGTGTATTGTTTGTCCAGGAGTCTGGCGGGAGATTCGGGGTGGACAGGCAGGAGATCGTGCGGCGCGCCGAAGCCTACCCCTTCGACCTGCCCGAGGGGTCCTACGTGTTCGGCGCCGGAACCGGCCGCCCGGCCCGGTTCGAGGGGCGGATCCCGGTGCTGGCACTGGGCTCCAACGCCGCCCCCTCGCAGCTCGCCCGCAAGTTTCCCCGTCTCGACGCGCCGATCCCGGTGGCCCGGGCGGTGCTGCACGATCATGCGGTGGTCTACTCGGCGCATTTTTCCCGCTACGCTTCGCTGCCGGCCTCGCTGGCCCCTCTCGAGGGTGCGCTGGCCTATGTGTTCGTGACCTGGCTGACGCCGGCTCAGCTCGAGCGGATGCACGCCACCGAAGGGGTGGGGGAACGCTACGACTACGAGGAAGCGGAACTGCCGATCACCGTCGAGGAGGTCGGCCGGCTGGTTCGCGTCGGCGTCTATCGCGGACGCGCCGGTCCCCTGCGGGTGGCCGGACGCAGTGTGCGCATCGCCGAGATCCCCACCATCCGCTGCCCGCTGCCGGCGCTGACCCAGCCGGCCGCGCTCAGGCTCGCCCATCGCCGGCTGGCGCCGGAGCTGGCCTTCGAGGATTTCATCACCCGCATCGCCAGCGACGAGCCCTACCGCCGCGAGATGAGCGCCCGCCTGCGCGAGCTGGATGCCGCCCCGGCCTGAGCGCCGCGCGCAGGCCGCTCAGAAGGAGGAGCCCGGCTGGTTCAGAAAGGCCTCTTCCTCGGTCGTCGATTTGCGGCCCAAGACCGCGTTGCGGTGGGGGAAACGCCCGAACCGGGCGATGATCTCGTAGTGGCGTCTGGCGTAGTCGAGCCCTACCGGATCGCCGAGCGCCTCGAACAGCCGCACCGACAGCTCCTGGTCGGCCAGGTTCTCGCTGTGCTCGAAGGGAAGGTACAGGAAACCCCGGCGCTCCGCGGGGAGCTTTCGATCGAAGCCGCAGTCGATCGCCTTGCGGGCCGCGCTGCAGGCGCGGGCATCGTAGGCAAAGGCCCGGCGGTGGCCACGATGGATGTGGCGGGGGAACTGATCGAGCAGCAGCACGAGGGCGAGTGCCCCCTCCGGCGTCTCCGGCCCGGGATGGAAGGCGCCCCTGCCCGCCTTCTCCACCAGCCCGCCGAAGCGCGCCGCGACCAGGTCGTCGAAGGCGGGATCGGAAGCGAACCAGCGCTCCCGCGGGATTTCCTCGAACCAGAAGCGCAGTACGGTGCCGATCACGTTTCCTCCTCCCCGGCCATCAGCCACTCGTAGAGCGGCTTTTGCAGGATCGGCAGAAGATAGATGGGAAACTGCGCCATGGCGACATAAACGAGAAACTCGACCGGCGCCTCCACCACCAGTGCCGCCAGCACGATACCGATATTGTTGTTGCCGGAAAGCAGACCGACGGTCAGAGCGGTGCGCCGGCCATGCCCCCAGAAGATCGCCGCCGCGATGGCCTGGAGGCCGGCATTGAGGGCGAACACAGCGAGCAGCGTCTGCAGTGCGTAGGCCGGACGCTGGCGCAGGAAATCGCCCACCCCGTCCATCACCGCCACCGCGAAGATCAGCAGACCGAGAACCGCCAGCCCGTCGAGCTGACGCCCCCAGGCCAGCAATTGCAGCTCGCCCAGCCGTCGGCGCACCAGGCGGGCGACCAGGAAACAGCCGCCGATCATCAGGCCGAGCCGGGCGCCGAGCCGCCAGGCGTCGATCTCGAGCCCGAGCCCGGCCAGATGGAGGGCCAGCGGCGGCAGGCTCAGCGGAAGGAGGGCCGTGGCCGCCACCGTGGTCAGCAGCGCCAGCCCGACATCGAGCCCGAGAATGAGAGCCAGGGCACCGGAGGCCATCAGCGGTGCGCTGGCGGCGTTGGTCACCACCGCCGCGCGCAGCTCGGGCGGGATGGCGAGGCCGGCGCTCACCAGCCACACCAGGAGCGGCGAGGCCAGCAGCAGCCATACCAGCAGCAGCAGCGAGAAGCCGGGACGCCGCAGCAGCGCGGCGGTCCGCGCGAAATCGACCTTGAGCAGGGCGACGACGAAGGGCAGCAGAATGGCCGGCAGCAGCAGCGGCCGCAGCCATGCGGCCAGGCGCGGCA
>JALSRW010000357.1 GCA_026984595.1 Alphaproteobacteria bacterium | reverse complement strand
CGCCGGCTGCGGGCCAGAGCAGAAGGAAGAACAGCAGCACCGCTGTCGTCACGGCACGACCTCGGTCTCGAAGCTCTGGATCGGCTCGCCGTGGGCGAGCAGGCGGTGAACCAGCCGGAGCCTCCCGTCGACGCGCTGCAACAGCAGCTGCTCGAGCCGGTAGGATCCGGAGGCGGCGATCCGCAGGCGGTAGAAGGCGAGTTCGCCGGGACCGCTGCGACCCCAGACGAGCGGTTCCCCCTCGAGCGGGTTGCCCGCCCTGCGGGAGGACAGCCAGGAAAGGATGCCCGAGGATGCAGCCTCGCGGTAGATGCCGGGCATGCGCGTGGGCTCGAGCCGGAACCTCCAGCTCTCGCCCCCGGCATAGCGCACGGTTACGAAGAGGCGCTCATGGGCGGGGTGGACCGCGATCTCGGCGATCGGACTGCCGGGGGCCGTCGGATGCCAGGTTCCGGTGAACGGGTCGAGATGCCCTGCAGCCTTCGCTTCGAGCGCTCCCGCAAGGCCCCGGGCAAGGATCAGCAGCAGCAGCAGCGGCGCGGACAGCCGTCGCAGAATGCTCATCGCGGTTCCCGTGACTACGGGCGAAGCTTACACGGAAACGCCGCGCCAACAAGGAGCATGCCGGGAGTCTGCGGTAGCGGGTGCATGGCCCGGCACGGCAGCCGCATGCCGCGGCTGGCGCGGAAAGCCGCATGCAGCGGCTGGTTCGGGAAACAGGACGGACTCGTGCTGGGCGATCACCGCCCTGGTGGTCGGGAGCGCTGCGGCGGCGAGGCCACATCGATACGGGTATAGAGCCGATAACCGCCCTGGCTGGATTCGAGCCGGAAGCCGGGCGGGGCACGGTTCTGGTAGAGGGCGAGGGGGGAGTCCGCCGCCCGGTCGGAGCGCAGCAGAACATGACGGACATAGAGTCGGGGGGCGGAGATCGCGGCCTCGAAGCGGCTGTCGGAGGAGACGAGAAACGGCCCTGCGCTGCCCGCGAGCGCGATGATGCGATAGGCGTGACGGTCGTCCAGGAGCACGCTCGCCGCGGGGAGATCCGAAAACCGCTGCGCAAGCCGCTGCTCGATGGACTGCGACCCGATCGCCTCGCCGTTCCGCACGGCGACGAGCCAGCGCTGGTATTCCGGTTGCCTGAGCAGAAACGCGCCCACGAGATGCAGAAGCGCAGCCGCCACGACCAGCAGGCGGCCGGGGGCGGTCCCTGCGGCAAGCCCTGCCGCGGCCGCGATGCCGAGGAGGGCGAAGCGCTCGATGGGGCCGGCCACCGGAGTCGCGGCGGGGAGCAGGGCTGCGAGGGCGAAGGCGAGAAGTCCCGGCGCCTCGGCGCGACGGTTCGCGAACGCGGCGACGCAGATGGCGAGGTAGAGCGGAACCGCGACCGTTTCCGGCCCCGGAGGGGCCGGTTCCTCGAGACCCGAGCCGTAGGCCCAGACCGGCCCGCCCGCGAACAGCCAGGCAAGATAGGCCCAGGAGCCGATGACTGCGGCGGTGGGGAAGAAGACGACGAAGGCGAGCGCGCCGGCCCTCGCGGGCGCCCGCAGCGCGAGCGCGGGAACCGCGACCGCTGCCGTGTACAGAAGGGCGAGAAGCGGTGCCACGGAGGTTCCGAGGGAGGCACAGGCGAAGGCCGCGGCCATGCGCATGAGCGGGCACAGCCCGCCCGTCTCCAGCCACTCCCGATACGCGCGGTGCGCGCCATGGAGGCCCAGCAGCCCCAGCGCGGTGCCCGGAAGACTCACGAGCAGAAAGACCCAGACCGGATTGTAGGCCACCGCCGCGAGCACCGGAACGGCCACCGCTACCGGGAGATCGCGTGCGCGCAGATCCGACCAGATGCGCCGGGCTGCAAGCGTACCGACGACAAGTCCGAGGATCTCGAGCCGCCCCGGATCGGGCGCGAGCGCCGCGAGCAGAACGTCGAGGGGCGGATAGGTGAAGCCGACGGCTTCGGGTCGTCCCGCCGCAACCGCGATCATGCCCTTCGCGAGCACCGCTGCGGTCGCGTTGGTGAGGAAATCGGCCCGCGCGAGCAGGGGGAAGAGCAGCATGTAGGGGAGCGCGAAGGGCAGCAGGGATGCCGCATGCCGCACGGCCGCGTGCAGTCCGGCCGCGAGCTGCGGGATCCACCGGGCCGGCGCCATGCCACCTTGCCCGGGATTCCGTCGCGCGCGCGCCGACCATGCCGGTGCGTAAGCCATTACGCTTGCGCTCCGGCCGGTCTCTGCCCGGCCCGGCTCCCCCGCCTCCAGGAGCAGGGCCGGTCGAGGCCGTGGATCGTCTTTTCCCAGTAGAAGGGCCGGGTCAGCAGCTGACCCAGCGCCTTGTAGGC
>JALSRW010000356.1 GCA_026984595.1 Alphaproteobacteria bacterium | reverse complement strand
CGAGCGCGTTCGCTTCGCAGGGGAAGCAGGGGAGAGACCGCGCCCGGAGGCGGCAGCCGCCGGTCGATGGCGAAATTGCGCCACCCGACCACGTCCCGGGACAATGGCATCCCTCCTGTCGCCACCCGCGGCGGAGGATCGCCCGTCCTCAGCCGTCATCGCCGGTCGCGTGTACGATCTCGAGCCGGAGGTCCGGTGAATAATAGAGCACGAGGCCGTTGGCGAAGCGCGCATAGCGGCAGCCCGAGACGTTCTCGCCGGCTGCCGTGATATGGGGCACGGCGCGTCCCAGCTCGACCACGAGTTCCGGTGACAGGAGCACGACGGAACGTTCGCTTCCGCCGTGCCGCAGTACGATTTCGCCGGCCTCGTCGGGAAGCAGATCCTCGAGATGGAGGAGGACGGCTTCGCCGGCCCCGTCGGTGGCAGCCGCCGCCCCTTCCCTCGGCAGGTCGTCCGCGATCCTGCGCGCGAGTGCCGAGAGCAGCCGGCCGGAGGGCGTCGCCGCGGCGGGACGATCTTCCTCCGGGGGCGGGCTCCGATGATCCACCAGGCGTACCACAGCCGACATGATCCACTCCCCGACGCCTCGGGGCGAAGCGCCCGCGACGTCTCCGCGAGATTGACGTGACGGAACAGGGAGTAGCAGCGTTAGGTTAACAAAGATTGAACGTGGCGCCTCCGGCCGGCCGCCTGCATACCCGGTTCCCGCAGCGGTCCGCGGCCACTCGGGATGGCGGGGAGGGCGGCGCGATGCGATCCGGAGACCGAACGGGGCCGGTAGCTGCCGCCACCGGCCCCGCTTTCGAGTGAAGATCGAGTGAAGATCGTGCCGCGATCAGTCGCGACTGCCGAACAGGGAGCTCAGGAACGCATCGAAGCTCTCGTAGCTGGCCGGCTGATCGGCGGGCGTGGCCTTGCCGGCCGCCGGCTCCACGGCCACCGCCGGACTTTCGTCCCGCGGTCCGGCCGCCGGTTCGACGGCCACGGTCCGGGTTTCCACGGCCGCTGACCCGGTTCCCTCCGTGGTCCGGGGCTCGGCCGGGGCTCCGGTGAGCGACTGCCAGAAGGCGCCGAAGCTCGCATATTCGGGCGTTTCCGGCATCCCCAGAGCGGCGCTGTTCCGGCCCGGCTGGATGGGCTTTTCGGGCGGGCGCCCGACATGGGGCGTGATATCCGCATCCTCCGCCGGCGGCGCACCCTCGACCGCGTCGCGCAGCGGCTGCGGCTCCATCTGCGGATCGACGACCGGCTGTGTCTTCTCCCGGATCCGCTCGGGGGTCGGCTCGTCCTGCGGCCGGCGTTCGATGTCCAGATGCTCGCGCGGCGGCGCGACGTCGAGGGTGGTCAGCAGATCGCCGGTCACCGCCAACAGGCGATAGACGGCGAACCGCTCGGTGAACTCGGCGGTGGTCAGGGCCACACGCGCCAGGAACAGCTCGTTCTCCGCGTCGAGCAGGTCGAGAAGGCTGCGCTGGCCCACCTCGAACTGGGCCTTGTAGGCGTCGCGGGTCCGCCGCTGGGCTTCGGCCTTGGCGCGCAGCGCCGCGGTGCGAGCCCGCGCGGTCTCCAGCGCATTGAACGAGACCCGCGCGTCTTCCTCCGCCCGCCGACGGGCCTTGGCCAGTGTCGCCCGGGCCTCGTTGACGCGGTGGAACGCCTCGCGCTCGCGGGCGATGTCGGCGCCGCCACGGAAGAGATTGTAGCGCAGCACCAGCAGTGCCGATTGGCGGTCGGTGGTCATCGAAACGCCGGCGGCGTGATCGGTGATGCCGGCACTGAGCTCGGCATTGATCGTCGGATAATACCCGGCGCGGGCCTTCTTCAGCTCCGCCGCCGCCACATCGACGTCGACGGCGGCGATCAGCACCGAAGGATTGGCGACCGAAGCCATCTCCGCCGCCTTGTCGGCGGTCGCCGGCAGCTCGGCGCTCGGCGGCTGGCCGGCGATCAGGTTTTCGGCCCGGGTTCCGACGATGTTCCGGTAGGAGGCGCGTGCATCGGCCAGCCGCCCGCGGGCGGTGGCGAGAGTGGCCCGGGCATCGGCCAGCCGGGCTTCGGCCTGGCGGACATCGGCGATATCGCCGCCGCCCTGTCGCTCGAGGCGGCGCACCTTGTCGAGAATGCGCTGGTGCTCCGCGACATTGTCCTCGTTGAGCTCGACGATGCGGGTACGGCGCAGAACTTCGAGATGGGCCTCGACGGCGTCGAGAGCGAGGAATTCGGCGGCCTCCTCGACCCGCCGCGCGGCACTGTCGACACGTGCCCGCTGGCGCTCGATCTCGCCCTGCGTTTCGAAACCGTCGAACAGGAGCTGCGACAGCCGCAGTTCCGCCTCC
>JALSRW010000355.1 GCA_026984595.1 Alphaproteobacteria bacterium | reverse complement strand
TGGATCTCGACGATGTCGCCGGAAGCGGCAAGGACGAAATTGGCATCGGCCTCGGCGCCACTGTCCTCCTCGTAATCGAGATCGAGCACCGCCTCGCCTTCGAGAATGCCGCAGGAGACCGCCGCCACCTCCTCGCGAAGCGGCAGGCGCGGCAGTTCGCCGGCGGCCACCAGCTTCGCCAGTGCCTGATGGAGGGCCAGATAGCCGCCGGTGATGCTGGCGGTGCGGGTGCCGCCATCGGCCTGCAGCACATCGCAATCGACCAGGATCTGGCGTTCGCCCAGGGCATCGAGCTCGGCCACGGCCCGCAGCGACCGGCCGATCAGGCGCTGGATCTCGTGGGTGCGCCCGCTCTGCCGGCCGCGGGCCACCTCGCGCTGCATGCGGGTATGGGTGGCACGCGGCAGCATGCTGTATTCGGCGGTGATCCAGCCGCGTCCGGTGTTGCGGAGCCAGCCCGGCACCCGCTCCTCGACGGTGGCCGTGCACAGAACCTCGGTATGGCCGAAGCGGACCAGGCACGACCCTTCGGCGTAGCGGTTGACGCCCAGCCTGAACTCCACCTCGCGCAGCTCGTCCGGCGCCCGTCCCGACGGTCGCACCATGCACCTCGCAATGTCCGGTTACGCTGGCCCCGCTCCTAGCCGAAAGCGGCAGACGGCGCAAACGCCCGCAGCGGGGCTTCAGCCGGCACCGTTGCCGCCGAGCCGTTCGATGGCCTCCTCGGCCTCCAGCCATGCCGTCTCGGCGGCGGCGATCTCGCCCGCCAGCCGGTCGAGCTCGCGTTTGAGCCCGGCCACCTCGGCGCCATCGGCATAGATGCGGGGATCGGCGAGGCGGGCGGTGATCGCTTCGCGGCGGGCGAGCAGCCGCTCGAGGCTGCGTTCGGCCTTTCGGGCACGGTCGCGCAGGGGAACCAGTGCGGCCCGGCGGTGGCTGCGCCGGGGGCGTGATGTTTCGGCTTTGGCCGGCCGTTTTTCGCGGCCGGCCTCGCGTTCTTCGAGCAGGCTCCGGCGGTAGTCGTCGAGATCCCCGGAAAACGGTGTCACGCGGCCGCGCGCCACCAGCCACAGCCGGTCGCACACCAGCTCGATGATGTGGCGGTCGTGGCTGATCAGCAGGATGGCGCCCGGAAAGTCGTTGAGGGCCCGGACCAGCGCCTCGCGCGAATCGATATCGAGATGGTTGGTGGGCTCGTCGAGGATCAGGAGCTGGGGATCCCGGACCGTCATGCGGGCGAGGCAGAGGCGGGTCTTCTCGCCCCCCGAGAGGTTGCGGACCGGGGTTTCCGCCTTCTCCTGGACGAGGCCGAAGCGGGCGAGGCGGGCGCGCAGCCGGGTCTCGGGTTCGTCCGGCAGGAGCCGGGCGAGATGGGTGATGCCGTCGGCACCCGCGTCGAGATCCTCGATCTGGTGCTGGGCGAAGTAGCCGACCCGCAGCCCCTGGGCGGTCTCCAGGTTTCCCGCGAGCGGGGGCAGGCGTCCGGCCACCAGCGCGGCGAAGGTACTCTTGCCGTTGCCGTTGGCGCCGAGCAGGGCGATGCGGTCGTCGGGATCGATCCGCAGATCGAGACCGGAAAGCACCGGCCGCCCGTCGTAGCCCACCGCCACCCGGTCCATGGTCAGCAAGGGCGGTGGCGGGATGCGGCCCACCGGAAAGGCGAAATGCACCTCGGGCTCGGGCGCGATCTCCTCCACCGGCGTCATGCGTGCCAGCATCTTGAGCCGGCTCTGGGCCTGGCGTGCCTTGGTGGCCTTGGCCCGGAAGCGGTCGATGAAGGCCTGCAGATGCCGCCGCCGGGCCTCCTGTTTCTCGCGCAACCGGGCGAGGCCCAGGAGCCGCTCGGCCCTCGCCTGCACGAACCGGTCGTAGCCGCCCGCGTAGAGGGTGAGCCGGCCGCCTTCGAGATGACAGATCTTTTCCGGCACACGCTCGAGGAGATCGCGGTCGTGGCTGACGAGCAGCAGAGTGCGGGGATAGCGCCGCAGATGCTCCTCGAGCCAGGCCGCCGCCTCCAGATCGAGATGGTTGGTGGGCTCGTCGAGCAGCAGCAGGTCGGGTTCGAGGAACAACAGGGAGGCCAGCGCCACCCGCATGCGCCAGCCGCCCGAGAACTCCCGAAGCGGCCGCCCCTGATCGGCCTCGGAGAATCCCAGACCGCGAAGGATGCGGGCGGCGCGGGCGGGTGCCGCTTCCGCGCCGATCTCGGCGAGACGGGTGTGAACCTCGGCGATCTCCGAGGCGTCCTCGGCGCGGGCCGCCCGCTCCAGGAGCCGGCTGCGTTCACGATCGGAAGCCAGCACCGCCTCGAGCGGTGTGATCGCCCCGCCCGGCGTCTCCTGGGCGATACG
>JALSRW010000354.1 GCA_026984595.1 Alphaproteobacteria bacterium | reverse complement strand
GGGCGCGGGCAGTGCAGCTTCCCGCCTGGAACGAGGCGCTGGGCCTGCCGCGGCCCTGGGACCAGCAATGGTCGCTCCGGATGCAGCAGATCCTGGCCTTGGAGACCGATCTCCTGGAATACGAGGACATCTTCGACGGCTCGCCGGTGATCGCCCGCAAGGTCGAGGAACTCGCGCAGGAGGCCCGCGCGGAACTGGCTCGCATCGAGGCCATGGGCGGGGTGCTGGCAGCGGTGGAAAACGGCTACATCAAGAGCCGGCTCGTGGCCTCCAACACGGAACGTGTCAAGGCGATCGCCGAAGGTCGCCTGAAGGTCGTCGGCGTCAACTGCTACACCGAAAGCGCGCCTTCCCCCCTGCTGCAGGCCGGTGACGGCGGCTTTCTGGCGGTCGATCCCGCTGTCGAGGAGGAGCAGATCGGACGGCTGCGGGCCCATCGCGAAGCCCGTGATCCGCAGGCGGTTGCCGCCGCCCTGGCCGAGTTGCGGCGGGCGGCGGAGGAGGATCGCAATATCATGCCCGCTTCCATCGCCTGTGCCCGGGCCGGAGTGACCACCGGCGAATGGGCGCGGATCCTGCGCGAGGTGTTCGGCGAGTACCGCGCCCCCACCGGCATCGCCGCCGCGCCGGCGGCGCGGGGTGCGGATTCGCTCGAGAATGTGCGGGTACGGGTCGAGGAGGTGTCGCGGATCCTGGGGCGGCGGATCAAGATCCTGGTCGGCAAGCCCGGCCTCGATGGCCATTCCAACGGCGCCGAGCAGATCGCCGTGGCGGCGCGGGATTGCGGCATGGAGGTGGTCTACGAGGGTATCCGCCTGACCCCGGCGCGGATCGCCAATGCCGCCCTCGAGGAAGGCGTCCATCTCGTCGGCCTTTCCATTCTCTCGGGTTCGCACATGGCGCTGGTGCGCGAGGTGCTGGAACGCATGCGCAATTGCGGCATCGGCGAAGTGCCGCTGGTGGTGGGCGGCATCATCCCCGAGGAGGATGCGCGGGTCCTGCGCGCCGCCGGCGTTGCCCGCGTCTACACCCCCAAGGATTTCGCCATCGCCGAGATCATGGCCGATCTGGTCGAGGTGGTGCTGGCATCCCATCGCCGCGCCGCCTGAGCGGCGAACGCGGCCGCCCCGGCCGCGGGACGCTCAGGCCACTGCCTTGCCGCTCCCTCCCTGGCCGCCTTGATGGCGGGGTACGGGAAGATATTCGACGCTGGGCTGGGCGCGTACCGGCTGGGGATAGAGGTTCATCAGCTCCAGCACCGCCTCGGGCATCTCGGTGGAGACGTTGAGGCCGAGCTCGCGCGCGTGCCGGGCGGTGATCGGATAGTCGTGGGTCCAGGTGCCCTCGGACATCAGTGCCGCCACCTCCTTGACCCGTTCCGGCGGCATCCTGCCCTCGAGCAGCTCCTCCACCGCTTCGCGCACCTGGTTGACCGCCTTCCTGCCGACATCGGCCATGATCAGGGTCTGATCGTCCACCTTGTCGATCGGCTTCTGCTCGACCGCCCGGATGATCGAGGCCGCCGGCATCTGGCCGAGCTGGGGATCGACCGGCCCCAGCACGGAATGCTCGCACATCACGATCTCGTCGGCGGCCAGCGAAATCAGGGTGCCGCCGGACATCGCGTAATGAGGCACGTAGACCGTGCATTTCGCCGGATGCTGCTTGACCGCCCGGGCGATCTGCAGGGCCGCCAGCACCAGCCCGCCCGGGGTGTGCAGGACGATGTCCAGCGGCACGTCGCGATCGGTCATCTGGATGGCGCGCAGCACCGCCTCGGAATCGTTGACATCGATGTAGCGCATCACCGGAAAGCCGAGGAGACGCATGGTCTCCTGCCGATGCACGAGAAGGATCACCCGCGAGTTCCGCTCCTTCTCGATCTGGGCGATCTTGCGGGTGCGCATGGCCTCCAGCATGCGCTGCTGGATCACCGGCTGCAGCGCCGAAATGATGAAGAAGATCCAGAACAGATCCATGATGGTCATGGGGATTACCTCCAACGGCCGTCGGGCTTGAAACCGAGTCTGCCTTCGTCGGCGTAATAGGGACGGTGGCGCTGCTCGCTGCGCTGGATGAAGCGGATGATCGCCCAGCCCACCACGAAGCCGCCGATATGCGCCCACCAGGCGACGCCACCGGCGGCGGCCGGACCGAGCAGGGCGCCGACCCCCTGCACCACCTGGCTGAAGAACCACAACAGCGCGAAGAAGGCCGCCGGCATCTCGAAGAAGAAGGGGAAGAAGAGGATCGGCACCAGCACGATCACCCGGGCGAAGGGAAAGAGCCGCATGTAGGCGCCGATGACGCCGGCGATGGCACCCGAGGCGCCCAGGGCGGGGATCGTCGAATCGGCGTTGATCCAGG
>JALSRW010000353.1 GCA_026984595.1 Alphaproteobacteria bacterium | reverse complement strand
AGCCCTTGCCGGCCTCGCCGGCCCGCGCCGCCTCGATGGTGGCGTTGAGGGCCAGCAGATTGGTCTGCTCGGCGATGTCGTTGATCAGCTCCACCACCCGGCCGATCTCCTGGGCGGCCTCGGCCAGACCGGCGATCTTGCCGTTGGTGTCCTCGGCCTCGGTCGCGGTGCGTCCGGCGATCTCCGCCGATCGTGCCATCTGCTGACCGATCTCCGCCACCGCGGCGGCCAGCTCCTCGGCGGCGGCGGCCACCGTCTGGACGTTGCCGGCGGCTTCCTTCGAGGCATCGGCGACGCTTCGGGTGCGGGCGCTGGTGTCGGTGGCCCGGCCGGTCATGTTTTCGGCTTCCCGCCGCATCTCCTCGGCGAAACGGGCCACCGCCTCCACCACCTCGCCGACCCGTTCGCCGAAGGCCACCGCCAGTTCGCCGAGGCGCACCTTGCGCTGCAGATCGCCGGCGTTGCGTTTGAACACCTCGAGCGCCGCGGCCATCGCCCCGATCTCGTCGCGGCGGCCGAGCCCCGGCACCTCGACCGCGAACTCGCCGCCGGCCAGGGCGCGCATGGCGGCGGTCATGCGGGTGATGGGGGTGACGATGGAACGGGAGAGGAAGGCGGCGGTGCCCAGGGCGAGCAGCGGCACGAGCAGGAGGACCAGCTCCAGCAGGGAGACCAGGGAAGAGGCCCGCTCCGAGGCATTCCCGGTCTCCGCGACGAGTGCCCGCTGCTGGCGCCCGGCGAGGCCGCCATCGCCGTCGCGGACACCGTCCGGCCCTTCGTCACCGAGGAGAAGATCGAGGATCCGGTCGGCGGCCGGCATCGCCTCTTTCCGCAGCAGGAAGTTCGCCATGTTCGCCCGGTCGGAGCCGCGGATCTCGAACATCCGCGCGGGCAGGGGCGCGAAGGCGGCACGCGCCTCCTCGAGGCGCGCAAAGGCCCGGCGCTGCTCGGGGCTCAGCAGGGAGCGGCTGCGCGACAGATCGGTGAAGCGGCTCTCGTTCTTCCGCCACAGCTTTTCGAAGGCCTCGCGGTAGCCTGCCTCGCCGGTCAGCAGATAGGCCCGGAGGTTGGCGAGGGCGAGGCCGAAACTGCCGCGCACATCGGCCATCGTGCCCAGCAGATCCTTGCGTTCGGGCGTCGCCGGCATGGTCTTCTCGAGATCGATCATGCGGGTGATCGCCTCGGCGATGACGCGGGCGCGGGGGGCCGCCTCTTCGTCGAACAGCTTGCGGGCGGGTTCCGCCTCGGGGGTGTGGGCGATGGATTCGATCCGGCCCTGGGCGACACGGAAACGGTCGATCAGCGGTTGCAGAGCGGCGAAGGCCTCGCGGTTCTCGGGATTCTCCCATGCATCGGCGAGCTCGGCGAGCGCCGCCATCTGCCGGTCGATGCCCTGCCAGGCGGCCTCCCGCCGGTTCTTGAAGAGGGGATCGCCGGTCAAGAGCCATCCCCTGAGCGCCGCCAGGGAGGCGTTGATCTCGCTGGCCAGGGTTCCGCTCGCGCCTGCCGTCGGCACACGCCGCGTCACGGTGCGCTCGGCGACGGAGGCGAGCGTCCCGAGCTGCTGACGTGTCACGAGGATCGAACCGAAAACCAGCAAACCGAACACGAGAAAGCCGAGCACGAGACGGCCCCGGATGTGGAACAGGGACATGGGCAGATTCTCCGCCGGAGGTTGCGACCGGCGCCCACTGCTAGGCTCCATGTCTTGTCGAAACACTAAATTATACGCGTAGATACGCGGAAATTCCCCGATCATGCGCCGGCATGCGGGAAAATCCGACCGTCGCCGGTCCCGTCCCACCGCGGTTGAGCGGGAGCCCGCGATTTGCTTGAGTGGCGGCGGCCAGCGCGGGGGAGGGAAGCGGTGCGGCCGAACCGGCGGGCATGCGCCATACGCATCGAAGGGGTGGTCAAGCGCTTCGGGGCCGGCGCCCAGCGGGTGGAGGCGCTGAAGGGCGTCTCGCTGGAAATCGCCGACAACGCCTTCTTCACCCTGCTGGGGCCCTCGGGCTGCGGCAAGACCACGCTTCTCCGCCTGATCGCCGGTTTCGAGCAGGCCGATGCCGGCCGCATCCTGCTGTTCGGCGAGGAGATCTCCGGCCTGCCGCCCAACCGTCGGCCGGTCAACACCGTATTCCAGCACTATGCGCTGTTCCCGCACATGACGGTGGCCGAGAACGTGGCCTTCGGTCTCGAACGGCTGGGCCGGCCGCGGGCCGAGATCGAAGACACCGTGCGGCGCATGCTGGTGCTGGTGAAGCTGGAACGGCTCGCCGACCGGCGGCCGGCGCAGCTCTCCGGCGGCCAGCAGCAGCGGGTGGCGCTGGCCCGGGCGCTCGCGCCGCATCCCGAGCTGCTGCTGCTC
>JALSRW010000352.1 GCA_026984595.1 Alphaproteobacteria bacterium | reverse complement strand
TGGTCACATGGTCGGCGTGCTGCGCCTCGACGTCGACGACTTCAAATCGCTCAACGACGGCTACGGCCACGCGGTGGGCGACGTGGTGCTACGTCTCCTCGGCCGTCGCCTCGAGCGGCGTCTGCGACGGGTGGACACCGCCGCGCGCATCGGCGGCGACGAGTTCGCGATCATCGTACCGGGCCTTTCGACGGCGGGCGACTTCGCGGAAGTGGCGCACCGCATCCTCCGCGTTCTGGGACGGCCGTATCGCCATGCCGGGCGGCGGATCCACAGCACGGTGAGCATCGGCTGTGCCATCTATCCGCAGGACGGGCCGACCGCCGAGAGCCTGCTGAACAATGCCGATCGCGCCCTCTACCAGGCCAAGAGCCACGGCCGCAACCGCTGCGAGTTCCATCAGACGACGCGACGGCGGCCGCGGCTGCCTTCCGGCTGGCTGTCGGATTTCGACCTGGCCTTCGAGAACCGACAGCTCCAGCTCGTCTATCAACCGCAGGTCGAGCTGCAGACCGGTCGGGTGCGGGGGTTCGAGGCCCTGCTGCGCTGGCGGCATCCGCGGCTCGGGCAGATCACCCCCGACCGCTTCCTGCCGGTGGTCGAGCGCTCGCCACTGATGCACCGGCTGGCGAGCTGGTGCCTCGAGCAGGGCTGTCGCATGCTGGGTCGTCTGCGTGCCGAGACGGGCTTCGCCGGCAGCGTCGCCATCAACCTTTCCCAGAACCAGATCCGTGGCGCGGAGCTGGTCGGTGAGGTGGAGCGGGTGCTGGCCGAGACCGGGCTGCCGGCGGAATGCCTCGAGCTGGAGATGACCGAGGATGTGCTCATCGACCAGAAGGACGGCCAGCTTCTGGATCGCCTGCGGCATCTGCGACGGCTCGGTGTGGCGATCGCGCTGGACGATTTCGGCACCGGCTATGCGTCGCTGGTGCATCTGTCGCAATTGCCGGTCGACTGTCTCAAGCTGGATCGTTCCTTCGTGGGCGAGATCACCCGCTGCGCCACCGCCCGACGCATCGCCCAGACCGTGGTCCGCCTCGGCCGCCACATCCAGGCCCGGGTGGTGGCGGAGGGGGTGGAGACGGAGGAGCAGGCCGAGATGCTGCGGCGCATGCAATGCCATGTCGGTCAGGGCTACTGGTTCGCCCGCCCGCTGGCCGAGGCCGATGTGATCGACTGGCTCGCCGACCGTGGGGCCGAACGTCCGTCGCCGCCCTCGATGGAACCGCCGCCGCTGCCGACGGTGGCGTCGACGCCGGCGTGAGCGGCGCGCCGCAGGTACCGTTTCGCTTCAGGGGCCTTCCCGTCCGGCGAGGCTGTAGCCGACCGGGATCTCACGACCGGCCCGCAGGGTCTGGTAGACTACACAGTATCGCTCGGTGAGCTTCAGCAGCGAGGCGATCTTCTCGGGCTCGGCATCGCAGTCGAGGGCGAAATGCAGCCGGATCTCGGTGAAGCCCACCGGTGCCTCGCGATCGACTCCGAGGGTGCCGCGAAAATCGAGGTCCCCCTCGGCCAGAACGGTGGCATCACGAAGCTCGACGCCGATCGCCGTGGCCACCGCCTCGAGCGTCACTCCGGCGCAGGCGACCAGGGCCTCGAGCAGCATGTCCCCGGAACAGGCCGACAGCCCGTCGCCGCCGGCGGCCGGATGGAGCCCGGCCTCGACCAGCCCCTTGCCGGTTTCCACCTTGCAGGTGATCCCTTCGCCCATGCGAGAGCGCGCCCGCAGCGTGATCCGGGCCGCCTCCGGTCGTTCGCGGTAGGTCTGTTTGAGGGGCGCCTGGAGCGCCCGCAGCTCTTCCGCCTTCATGCCGTTCTCCAGAGATCCGCGCCGCCTGCCGAAAGGAGCCATGCGCCGAAGCGAGGTGGCGTCAAGAGCCTTCGCCGGCCTTGCGCCCGAGAAAGCGGTCCGCTCCCCTGTTCGTGATGCTCGCGGCCGCTCAGCCGGCGATGCCGTGGCGTCGGAGATAGCGGGAGATGCGGCCGATCGCCTCCTCGATGGCGGCGCTGGAGGCGGCATAGGAGAAGCGCAGATAGCCCTCGCCGTAGATCCCGAAGCTGGTGCCGGCGATCACCGCCACCCCCTCCTCCTCGAGCAGCGCGTCCTGGAGCTCGCCGGCGCTCCGGCCGGTGCCGGTGATGTTGGGAAAGGCGTAGAAGGCGCCGCCCGGCATGACGCAGCGAAAGCCCGGCAGATCGTCGAGCAGGGGCACGATCAGGCGTCGCCGACGGTCGAATTCGGCCATCATCGCATCGACCGCGTCCTGCGGCTCCTCGAGGGCGGCGATGGCCGCGTACTGGGTCGGGGCGTTGACGCAGGAATGGCAGTTGATGGCCAGCCGCACGGCGTGGGACACCAGCGCCTCGGGCCAGACCCCGTAGCCGATGCGCCAGCCGGTCATGGCATAGGTCTTGGACCAGCCGTCGAGCAGGATCAGGCGATCGCGGAGCTCGGGATATGCGGTCAGCGAGGCGTGGGGCACGCCGTCGTAGCACATACGGGCATAGATCTCGTCCGACAGCACCGCCACATGGGGATGCTCGGCGAGCCCGGCGACGAAGCGGTCGAGCTCTTCCCTGGGGACCACCCCGCCGGTCGGGTTGGCCGGGCTGTTGACGATCACCAGACGCGTACGGGGGGTGATCTGCGCCAGTACCTCCTCGGCGGAAAAGGCGAAGCCCTTCTCCTCGTGCAGGGCGATCGGCACCGGCTCGGCGCCGGTGAACGAGATTACCGAGCGATAGATGGGAAAGCCGGGATCGGGATACAGGATCTCCGCGCCCGGCTCGCCGAACATGAGGATGGCGAAGAACATGGTGACCTTGCCGCCGGGCACGATGACGATGCGTCCGGGATCCACCTCGATGCCCCGACGGGCGAGAAGGTCGCGGGCCACCGCTTCCCGGAGCG
>JALSRW010000351.1 GCA_026984595.1 Alphaproteobacteria bacterium | reverse complement strand
GGATCCCGTTGGCCGGAGTGTAGCCGTGATGGCCGTCCCGGAGCGCCTTGACCGCCGCCTCGACGATATGCGGCGGGGTGGGAAAGTCGGGCTGGCCGATGCCCAGATTGATGATGTCGCGACCGGCCCGGGCCAGCGCCGTGGCCCGGGCCAGAACATCGAATGCCGATTCGGTGCCGAGACGCGCCATCGCGGCGGCGAGCTGCATGACCATCCTCCCCGACAGGGCCGGACGCATCATGCCAGCCGCCTCGGGCGGCGACAATCGCCGCCGAGGCGGCGGCCGTCGGCAGGGCACGAAAAAAGACCTGTGAAGCGGCGCTCGTCGCCCTTCACAGGTCCAGAATGCTCAGCCCTCAGCGCCGGTAGTGATGACCGAACGACACGGCATACGCTGTGGCGAATCGCACATTTCGCCGAAAGATGGTCGGGAAATCCCGCCCGTTCGTGGGCGCGGATCCGCTCACACCGACAGATAGTTGCGCCGCAGCTCCTCGTCCGCCAGCAGCGCCTGCATGGCGCCGCGCCAGCGGATCTGCCCCTTCTCGATGATACAGGCCCGCTCGGCGATGCGCCCGGCGAAGTGGAGGTTCTGCTCGGAGAGCAGGATGGACACCCCGTGCCGGCGGAGATCGGCGAGCGCCGCCGCCATCTGATCGACGATCACCGGCGCCAGCCCTTCCGAGGGCTCGTCGAGCAGCAGCAGATCGGGATTGCCCATGAGCGTGCGGGCGATCGCCAGCATCTGCTGCTCGCCGCCGGAGATGCGATCGGCGCGCCGCCGCCGCAGCTCGGCGAGGTTGGGAAACAGGGTGAACAGACGGGCCGGCGTCCAGGGTTCCTTGCCGGGTGGCGGCTCGCGCCGGCCGACCTGCAGGTTCTCCTCCACCGTCAGCTCGGCGAAGATGCGCCGTTCCTCGGGCACGTAGCCGACGCCGCTGCGGGCGATGCGATAGGGGGCGAGGCCGGTGAGCTCTTGCCCGCGGAAGCGGACATGGCCGGCGGCGGGGCGCACCAGCCCCATGATGCTTTTCAGGGTGGTCGACTTGCCGGCGCCGTTGCGCCCCATCAACACCATCACCTCGCCTTCGGCGACCGCGAAGCTCAGCTCGAACAGAATCTGCGCCCGGCCGTAGAAGGTGACGAGCCCCTCCACCTCGAGCATGGCTCCGCCGCTCATTGGTGCACCTTGGTGGAAGCGCATGCGGGGCGAATCGGTGCAGCATGCGCGAGCCCGAGCGCCCACCGCGACGGCCAGCGTCGCTTGCCGCTCGTCGGCCCGCATGAGACCCGCCGCGCGGTCGGCGCCGGGAGTGTCGGACGGACCACAGGGTGTCGCGCCAAGGCTCGCAAGCCAGAGCGCCTGTCAATGAGCGATCTGCACGACCTCCCGGCTCGGGACAGCCTATCGCAACCAGGGGGAAGACATCCATGGGATACGTTGCCGGACTGGATTGGGGCAGGACGACCCACGCCGTCTGCGTCGTCGACGACGCAGACGGCAAAATCCTCGCCCGCTTCGACGTGGCGCATGGCGCCAAGGGCCTGGCCGAGCTCACGGCGCGGCTGGCACGGATCGCCGCCCCGCCCGAACTGCCCATCGCCATCGAGCGGCCCTCGGGGCTCCTCGTCGACACCCTCATCGACGCCGGCCATCCGGTGGTGCCCATCCATCCCAACGCCGTCAGGGCCTGCCGGCCGCGCTACAGCGCCGCCGGCGCCAAGAGCGATCCCGGCGACGCCTACATGCTCGCCGACATCCTGCGCACCGACGGCCATCGCTTCCGCCCCCTCCGGCCCTGCTCCGACGACATCAAGGCCTTGCGTGCCCTCGTGCGCACCCGCGACGACCTGGTCGCCGAGCGCGTCGCCCTGGCCAACCGCCTGCGCGACCTGCTCGACGACTTCTGGCCCGGCGCCGCCGCCATCTTCGCCGACATCGACAGCCCCATCGCCCTCGCCTTCCTCGCCCGCTACCCCACCCCGGACAGCGCCGCCCGCCTCGGCGAAAAGCGCCTCGCCGCCTTCCTCGCCCAGCACAGCTACTGCGGCCGACGCCCCGTAGCCGAGCTGCTCCAAAGACTGCGCGCCGCCCCCAAAAGCCGCGCCGGCCAGACCGAGGCCGAGGTCAAGGGCGAGCTCGTCCGCGCCCTCGTCGCCGTCCTCACACCCCTCGTCGCCGAGATCGCCAAGCTCACCGCCCGCCTCGAGCACCACGTCGCCAGCCTCGCCGACGGACGCATCCTCATGTCCTTCCCCAGGGCCGGGCGCGTCTGCGCCGCCCAGATCCTCGCCGAGCTCGGCGACGTCCGCGAGCGCTTCCAGACCGCCGACCAGCTCGCCGCCGAGGCCGGCGTCTGCCCCGTCACCCGCGCCTCCGGAAAAAGCCGCGCCGTCTCCTTCCGCTGGGCCTGCAACCATCGCCTCCGAAAGGCCGTCACCTGCTTCGCCGACAACTCCCGCCACGCCTCCCCATGGGCCGCCACCCTCTATCGCAACGCACGCCAACGCGGATGCGACCACCCCCACGCCGTGCGTATCCTCGCCCGCGCATGGCTGCGTATCCTCTGGCGCGCCTGGATCGAGCGAAAACCATACGACCCCGCCAACCACCGCGCCGCCCAACTCATCGCAGCATGACCTTGACACAGGGTGTCTCATGCCGGCTCCACGAAGCTGTCGATGACCTTTTTGTGGCCCGCCTTCTCGAAGGCGATGCCCAGCTTGTTGCCCTCCACCGCCTCCACCCGGCCGTAGCCGAACTTGTCGTGGAAGATGCGGTCGCCGATCTTGAACCGTCCCGGTGCCACCGGCGGTCGCGTGGCCAGCAGCTCGGCCCGCCCCTCGATGACCTTGCCCAGCTCCGCCCGCCGCGAGCGGAAGCGGGCGACGCGCGGCGCGAAGGGAGCACCGTCGAAATCGGGCTCGTAATCGGGGCGGGCGGTGGGATGGCGATGGAGATGCTCGACATGGGCGGCCGGCAGCTCCTCGATGAAGCGCGAGGGCACCGAGCTCGACCACTGATTGTAGATGCGGCGGTTGGCGGCGAAGCTGATGGTGAGCTTGCGGCGGGCCCGGGTCATGCCCACATAGGCCAGCCGGCGCTCCTCCTCGAGCGCGCGACTGCCGCCCTCGTCCAGCGCCCTCTGATGGGGAAACAGCCCCTCCTCCCAGCCGGCCAGGAACACGCAGTCGAATTCCAGCCCCTTGGCGCCGTGCAGGGTCATCACATTGACCATCTCGGCGGTGGCATCGGCACTGTTCTCCATGACCAGGGCGACATGCTCGAGAAAGGCAGGGATGGTGTCGAACTCCTCGATCGCCTGGACCAGCTCCTTGAGATTCTCGAGCCGCCCCGGGGCCTCCGGCGAACGGTCGTTCTGCCACATCTCGGTATAGCCGGATTCTTCCAGCACCAGCTCCAGGAAGGCGCGCGGCTCCATCTCGCCGAAGCGGCCCCGCCAGCGGTCGAGGGTGAGCAGGAAGCGGGCAAGGGCGTTGCGGGTGCGGGTGGCGAGCTCGTCGGTCTGACACAGCGCCCGGGCCGCCTCGGTGAGGCTCGTGCCGGCCGCCCGGGCGCTCGTGCGCAGCAGCCGGAGACTGGCCTCGCCGATGCCGCGGCGCGGCAGGTTGACGATCCGCTCGAAGGCGAGATCGTCGTCCGGCTGGTGGACGAGGCGCAGATAGGCGATGGCGTCGCGGATCTCCTGCCGCTCGTAAAAGCGCGGACCGCCGATCACCCGATAGGGCAGACCCATCTGGACGAAGCGTTCCTCGAAGGCGCGGGTCTGGAAGCCGGCCCGCACGAGAACGGCGGTCTCGCCGAGGGCGCCGCCGCGCTGCTGCCAGGCCTCGATCTCCTCGCCGATGAAGCGGGCCTCCTCCTGATCGTCCCAGAGGCCGGCGATGCGCACCGGCTCGCCCTCCTCCCCCTCGGTCCACAGGGTCTTGCCGTGACGCGCACGATTGCGGGCGATGAGGCCGGAGGCGGCGCCCAGGATATGACCGGTGGAGCGGTAGTTGCGCTCGAGGCGGATGATGGTGGCACCCGGAAAATCCTGCTCGAAGCGCAGGATGTTGCCGACCTCGGCGCCCCGCCAACTGTAGATCGACTGGTCGTCGTCGCCGACGCAGGTGATGTTGCGGTGGTTCCGGGCCAGCAGCCGCAGCCAGAGATACTGGGCGATGTTGGTGTCCTGGTACTCGTCCACCAGAATGGTGCGGAAGCGGCGCTGATACTCCTCCAGAATCCCGGCATGCTCGGTGAACAGGGTCAGCCCGTGCAGCAGCAGATCGCCGAAATCGCAGGCATTGAGGGTGATGAGCCGCTGTTGGTAGCTGCGGTAGAGCTCGACGCTGCGACCGAGGGCGAAATCGCCGATCTCCGAGGCCGGCACCTGCTCGGGCCGCCAGCCGCGATCCTTCCAGCGCTGGATGATGGCCAAAAGTACCCGCGGCGCCCAGCGGCGCTCGTCGAGATCGGCGGCCTGGATCACCTGCTTCACCAGCCGGAGCTGGTCGTCGGTATCGAGAATGGTGAAGTTGGATTTGAGACCGACCAGCTCGGCGTGGCGCCTCAGGATGCGCACGCCGATGGCGTGGAAGGTGCCCAGCCACAGCCCCTCGCAGGAGCGGCCGATGAGCTGTTCCACCCGCGCCACCATCTCGCGCGCGGCCTTGTTGGTGAAGGTCACCGCCAGTACCTGGCCGGGGTGGGCGCGGCCGGTGACCAGGAGATGGGCGAGGCGGCTGGTGAGCACCCGGGTCTTGCCGGTGCCCGCTCCGGCCAGCACCAGAAGCGGCCCGTCCTCGGCCTCGACGGCGGCCCGCTGCTCGGGATTGAGACCGGCGAGATGGATGGGTTCGTGAGGAGTACGCGGAACCTGCATGGCGATCCGGCCGCTTCGGCGTGAAGGGGTTGGCGGTGACGGGCGGCTGGCCCACAGGGACCGCGCCCGAGCAAGGATCTACCACGCCGGCGGCGTGCGGCTAGCCCTTTCCGAAGTTCTCGATCACCGCATCGGTGATCTGGGCGCGGGCGATGATGCCCCGGATCTGGTCGGCATGGGGGATGCCCTTGCCGTCCACCACGATCACGTAGCGGGCACCGCGCCGGGCCAGACGCGGGAAGATCTCGAACATGCTCTGGTCGGACAGGGCGAGGATCCATTTGCGATCGGCAATCTCGCCCAGGGTCACGTGACCACCCACCTGCTCGAGAGCATGCAGGCTGGGCGGGATCAGGATCACCCCGCTGATACGGTTGTTCCGGGCCACCACGATGTATTCGGAGTCCGGTGATTCCGGCAGCCGCTTGAGCCCCTCCTGCACCGGCACATCGGCATCCATCACGAAGAATTCCCGGCTCAGCACCTCCTTGGCGTGGCGCACCAGGAACATGTTGGTGTGCCGGTCCTTGGGAATGTGGACGCCGCGCCAGGCCAGCTTGATGGTGTAAATGTTGTCGTCGGAGAGCAGCCGGCGCACGCCGATCGCCAGCGCCGCGGCGACGATCGCCGGGAACAGGACGTGGAAGTCCCGGGTCATCTCGAAGATCATGACGATGGCCATCATCGCCGCCCCGGTGCCGGCCGCCACCATGCTGGCCATGGCGACGATACTGAATTCGCTGAGGGTGAAATCGCTCACCCCGAAATACGGGATGACCAGCGCCCCGAAGGCTCCGCCCAGGGCGGCGCCCATGAACAGCGAGGGGGCGAACACCCCGCCCGAAGCGCCGGCGCCGAGGCTCACCGAGGTGGCCAGCAGCTTGAGCAGGAACAGGGTCAGCAGGAAGCCGAGCCCGACGATCTTGTGGTCGAGAATGGCCTGGATGGTGGCATAGCCGACCCCCGCCGTGTGGTACTGCCCGCTGTAGAGAAACAGGCCGTACATGACGAGGCCGATGAACAGCATGCCCAGGATGTTCTTCGCGTAGACATTGACCTCGAGACCCTCGAAGAAGAATTCGAGGCGGGTCAGCACGCGGATGAACAGCCAGGCGCCGAGCCCCGAGAGGATGCCCAGCCCGGCGACCAGCAGCAGGGTGACGAGGCTCAGATCCTCCATCGGCGTCAACCCGACGCGGTCGAGCATGAAGGCCGGCTGGGCGCCGAAGAACATGCGGCCGATGAAGGTCGCGGTACCGGCCGAGATGACCACCGGCAGGAAGGTGCGGGTGCTGACCTCGGGCATCAGCAGCTCGATGGCGAACAGCACCCCGCCGAGCGGTGTGTTGAAGGTGGCGGCCACCCCCGCCGCCGCTCCCGAGGCGACCATGGTGATGCGCTGCCAGGGCTCGACCCGGACCCACTGGCCCAGAGTGGAGCCGAAGGCCGAGCCGATCTGGATGATCGGCCCTTCACGGCCGACCGAGGCACCGCTGCCGATCGATAGGGCCGAGGCCAGGATCTTCACCGCCGCCACCACCGGCCGGATGATGCCCTCGCGGTAGAAGATGGCGTACATCACTTCGGGCACGCCGTGACCGCGCGCCTCGCGGGCGAAGGTCTCGACCATCCACACCACGAGCAGCCCACCGATCACCGGGGCGAGGATGATGAACGGGCCCCAGCTACTGGGCGGCCCGAAAACGTTGGCGTCGTAGTAGAGCGAAAGCTCGCCGTAGAAGGCCAGATTGTGGACCAGGCTGACCAGCATGCGGAAAACCACGGCGCCGACACCGGTCACGACGCCGATCATCACGGCGAGCAGACTGAGGAGGAGCAGCGGGTTGCGCAGGATGTTGGGCATCGGCGGGCTTTTCTCTACGGCACGACGGCCTCCGGCCCGATCCGAGACAGGAACGGGCTGGAGCCGGAGCGGATTCGATCTTCAGAAACCTGTCCCGCCAACCTTGGCGAAGACGAGCGGAGGATAGGAGAGCGGAGCCGACAACGCAAACGGGCGCGCGGATTTGCCCATACCGGGGTTCAGCTCTCGATGGCGAAGCCGCTCTCGTCGGCGAACAGGGTGAAGCGGCCCTCGGCCACCGCCCCCGCCCAGGCAGCGGTACGGGCGAAGCCGCCGAAGGGATAGAAATGGAGGCGATGGATCCGGCAGTCCGGATCCTCCATCCCGGCCCGGGCCAGGGCCACGATCAGCCCGTCCGGGGCCGCCTGACCGACGAGCTGCAGAAACCGGCCTCCGGCCCGCTGGAGAAAGCCGATCGAGGCGGAAACGCCGCACATGCGCGCGTATTTGACGAGACTCGCCACCGAGGCCGGACCGGCGAGGCCGGCGCGGATCGGCAGCCGGTTGCCGGCGGCGCGGATCTCCCGCTCCCAGGCCCGTAAACGGGCGCCGTCGAAGCTGAACTGGGTGGTGATCTCGAGCGGGATGCCGGTCCGCGCACTCCAGGCATTCTTGGCGGCCAGCGCCCGCTCCAGCTCGGGCGCGGGAATGTCGGGACTGCCCTCGGGATGGCCGGCGACGTGGAGCCGCAGATAGCCCACCTCCTCGAACAGCCCGCTTTCCAGGAGATCCAGCGAGGAGGCGTAGGGGCCGGCCGGCTTGCGGGCGCCGCCGGCGATCACCAGCGCCTCGCGGGCGCCGCAGGCATGGGCGCCGCGCACCAGATGCTGGAAGGTGGCCTCGGCGATCAGGTTGCGGGCGGCGATGTGGGGCACCGGCCGCATGCCCTCCCGCGCCAGCCGGTCGACCACCGGCAGCACCGCATCCACCGTCTCGCCGGGAACGAAGGTCACGAACACCCGGGTGCCGGGCGGCAGGAGGGCGGCGAAGCTCTCGACCTTGGCCGCCTGCTTCGGCGTCACCTCGATCGAGAACTCGTGGCAGAGAGCGGCGATGGCGGTGGCGAGGTCGGTGGCCGGAGCCGGGCTCGCGGCGGGTGCCGTGGCGAGACGGAAGGAAGTCATGCAAGCGCTCTCCGCATTAGCGGCCGCGGACCGCGGCGGTCCCTGCCCAGCCCACAGATGCGGTCTCGGCCGGCGTGCTGCTGTTGGCCCTACGACAGCGAATTTCGGATCTCCGGCATGCGGTGCGGATGACCGACAAGCTGTTGCGGAAACGCGAAGAAGCCGACATGCGCGAAGCCTCCGATGGCGCCATTTCTTGCCGGTTTGCGACAGGCGCGCCGCGCCAGCCGAGGCGCACGCCGCGCTTGCCGTCACCGG
>JALSRW010000350.1 GCA_026984595.1 Alphaproteobacteria bacterium | reverse complement strand
CCGGCCCTCTTCCGCAGCATCTTTCTCGTGGCCGCGGACATCGCCAACGAAGCGCTCGAGCCCGGACAGCCGGGCCATGCCATCACCCGCGCCGCGCGCAACGTCCTCGTCTATTACGCGGCCGATGACTTCGCGCTGCGCTCGAGCAAGATCGCCAATCTCCGCAACAAGATCGTGACCCGGCGCCTCGGCCACACCGGCCCCGAGAATCTCGCGCGCACGCCGGCCAATGTCTTCGCGGTGGACTGCGATGCCGTGAACGATCTCTACGATCCCCTGGGCCACAGCTACTTCCTCGCCGACCCCGAGGGGCGCCCCGGCGCCGTCCTCGCGCATATCGCCGAGACGCTTGTGCTCGGCACGCCGCCCGGCTTCGGAGGGGAGCTGAGGCGCTACCGCCTTCCCGCCGATTTCGCCGCCCGTGTGACCCCCTCCCTCGCCGCCTGAGCCGGTGATCCCGCCGCCCCTGGAGCGCGTACAGCTGCCGCCGGCCGCTCTTGTCCGGCCCCCATCCGCCCGCTAGATAGCCGTCGGGCCCTGCCCCCGCGGAGGGATGCCGGAGTGGTTGAACGGGGCGGTCTCGAAAACCGTTGTACCCTTACGGGTACCGAGGGTTCGAATCCCTCTCCCTCCGCCAGCCCGCCGTTTCCCGCCGTTCCCACCCGTTTCACGATCGCCGGAGTTCGCTGAAGCGCCAGCCGATTGCCGCCGCAGGCCGTGTCACACCGTGCCGCGCCTCGAGGCCGCACGGGCGGCGGCAGCGGGGCGAAGCTGATCGCCCCGGCCGCAGGACGGTCACGCCCCGCTGGCGGTCACCCCCGGCATTCATGGCGCTCGTCGCGGACCGTCTGCCGCACGAACCACGCCATCGCGCCGCCGTCGGGAGCGCCGACGATACCCACGGCCTGCGCCGGATCCCGGTGCGAGCCGGCGGCGCGCTCGCGACCTCCACGCGCGACGACGGCGCTGCCCCTGCTCCGGCGGTCGGGATGTTGGCGGCGAGGCGTGGCCGGGCCGGGGTCAGGCGGCCCCGGCGGGACCGAAGTCCGCTGTCACCGTCGGGGAGCTGCCGCAGTCTCCGTGCGGCTCGAAGGGTTCGAGGCAGACCCGGGCGTAGACCTCGTCCCTGTTGCCGATCACCCAGCCCAGGATGATGGTGTCGGGATCCTCGTCGAGCGTGCTCGAGGCCACCATGCGCACCAGTCGCCGTTCCACGCAGCCCTGCGAGGCCCGTATGCAGTCGCTGCGCAGCGTGATCAGATGGTCGTCCCAGACAGGATCATCCCCGCGCAGGGCGACCCTTTCGCGGAACACGGATGCGGCCATCGCCTCGCAGCGCGAAAAGCACACGGTCCAGCGGACCTCCACGCGGCGCCGGTTGCGCGAATCGGCCGGGCCGATCTCGAGGGTGACGTTGGTGACGGTCGCCATATCCACCTCTCCCGTTCAGGCCTCCGCCGGCGGCGAAGACCCGCGAGGTTACGGCAGACCGGGAGCGCGCGGTCAACATCCTCCCGTATGCCCGGAGGAGCGGGCGTGCTCACGATCGCGTGAGCTGTGCCATGCAGCCCTGTTCACGGCGCGCCGGCGCCGGCCCGGCCGCGCTGAGCAAACACTTGGCTGCCTGCTCTCGTGGCGTTACGGACGCGTGGCGGTGGGGAGTGAACCGGCGGGTGGTCCACGGCGGCCCATGGGCAACGGTCAAGGTGGAACCATGTCCAGGAGACCGACCATGGCAATGTCGAATCTCCCCAGGGTCCTCGTCGCGGGGGCCATGCTGCCGGGGCTGGCGTGGGCCGACACCGGCACCGCCTACGTTACCAGCGTGGAGCCCGCCACGCTGGTGGTCAAGAGTAACGGGGCATCCTACACCCAGCTGGCGACGCCGCCGTCATGGGTGGTCGTCTTCGCCCGGCTGGAGTATGACACGGGCGTGGCCGGCCGCATCGAGAGCTGGTGGATCCAGCCGAAGATCATCAACGGGTACGGGATCTACAGCGAGATGCCCGGGATGGCGGCGTTCCGGCAGGCCCAGCACTATGCGATCGGGAGCCGTCCCAAGTCCATCGGCCTGAACCTCGTGCTGCCGGTTCTGGGCAACTCCTTCGCGGATCGCGCGGTGGCCATGTGCAACATGAAGGCGGACTATCTGCGCAGCCAGGGCAAGAGCAACGCCTGGATCTTCTCCCAGGACCGGATGGTGAGTTTCAAGGTGCAGGTGGACTACGGGGTGGACGCCACCGGGCCCGGGTCCAAGAATCCCATCCTAGAAGGCCAGGGGGAGAAGACCATCACGGTGCGCTGCAGCCGCTTCACGGGGCCCAACCTCCCCACCGTGGGCGGGAAGCTGACCGTGCCCACCAAGGTGCTCAAAGCCACGATGCAGGTCGAGGAGATC
>JALSRW010000349.1 GCA_026984595.1 Alphaproteobacteria bacterium | reverse complement strand
CAGCGGCAGTTCCTCTTCGGCGAGGATCTCACCGGCCACCAGATTGGTGAGCGGCACCTCGGCGGTGGGAATCAGCCACAGTCCCGCGGTGGTGCGGAACAGATCCTCGCCGAACTTGGGGAGCTGGCCGGTGCCGAACAGGGCACGATCGCGCACGAGAAGCGGTACCGAGACCTCGGTATAGCCGTGCTCGCGGGTATGCAGATCGAGCATGAACTGGGCCAGGGCCCGCTCCAGCCGGGCGAGCCCGTTCCGCAGCACCACGAAACGGGCCCCGGACAGCCGTGCCGCCCGGGAGAAGTCCATGCCGAGACGCGCGCCGAGATCGTCGTGATCGCGCGGCGGAAAGGGAAATTGCGGCGGTTCGCCGACGCTGCGCTCGAGCCGGTTGTCCGCCTCGTCCGCGCCGTCCGGCACATCCTCGGCGAGGATGTTGGGAATGCCGGCGAGCCTGCGCTCCAGCATCTCGGCGAGCTGCCGCAGCCGACTCTCGCCTTCCTTGACCCGTTCCTTGAGGGCCGCGACCTCCCGCAGCAGCGCTTCCACATCCTCACCGCGGCGACGCCGCTCGCCGATTTCGCGGGAGAGCCGGTTGCGGCGGGCCTGCTCTTCCTGCAGGCGCGTCTCAAGCTCCCGCCGCTCCCGGTCGAGAGCCAGGATCTCGGCCGCCACCGGCGGCAGCCCACGGCGCTTCAGGCTCCTGTCGAGATCTTCAGGATGCTCGCGCAACCATCTGAGATCGAACACGTCTCGTCCTCGGTTCCAGAAAGAATGCAGGTCCGCTATCGCGACGTCCCGGCTGTTCAGTCGCGGTCGTCCGCGGCCTCCTCCTCGGCTTCCCGCTCGCGCCGGCGCTTCTCCGCCATACGTACCATGATGATGGAGATCTCGTAGAGAAGGATGATCGGCAGCGCCAGACCGATCTGGCTGATGACATCCGGCGGGGTGAGCACGGCGGCGACGCCGAACACCGCGACGATGGCGTATTTGCGGTTGCGAGCGAGTCCCTCGGAGGAGATCAGGCCGACCCGGCCCATCAGGGTCAGCGCCACCGGGAGCTGGAAGCAGATGCCGAAGGCGAAGATGAGCTTCATCACCAGGTCGAGATATTCGCCCACCCGTGCTTCGAGCTGGATCGGCAGCGAACCCTCGACGCCCGGTGTCTGGAAGCTCAGGAAGAACCGCCAGGCCAGCGGGAAGATGAAATAGTAGACCACCGCGCCGCCGATGAAGAAGAGGATCGGGGTGGCCACCAGGAACGGCAGCAGCGCCTGCTTCTCGTGGCGATAGAGGCCGGGGGCGATGAACAGCCAGAGCTGGGTCGCGACGAAGGGAAAGGTGACGAATGCGCCGGTGAAGAAGGCGACCTTGAGATAGGTGAAGAAGGCTTCGGTGAGGCCGGTGTAGATCATCCGCGTACAGAGCGGCCGCTGGTCGGCGCCGCTGTTGGCGAGGCAGATGTCGGCCAGCGGCTGGGTCAGGAAGCGGTAGATCTGATCGGCGAAGAAGTAGCTGACGACGAAGCCCAGCAGGATCGCCGCGGCCGAATACATCAGCCGGTTCCTGAGCTCGATCAGATGATCGAGCAGGGGCATTTCGCGATCGTCGATATCCTTGAGCACGGGTGGTCAGCTCTTTTCCGGCTGCGAAGCGGGCGTGGCCGAGGGAGCGGAAGATGCGGCCCGTTCCCCGCCCGGCGCGGCTGCCTCTTCCCCCGCCGCGGGCGCTTGCGGGCCTTCGATGCGGTTGCCGCCTTCCTCGTCGCCGCCCGCAGCGGACTTCTGCCCGGCATCGGAGAAATCGAAGGCACGCGAGAGTTCGCCCTCGGGGTCGATGGCCTTGGTGATGCCGCCCTTGAGATCGGTGCTGCCGACCTTCTCGATTCCCTTCCTGATCTCGTCGAGCTCGGCCTCGCGAGCCATGTCCTCGAGCGAACGCTGGAAGTCCCGCGCCATCGCTCGCGCCTTGCCGATCCACCGCCCGGCCGTGCGGGCGACCCTGGGCAGGTCGCGCGGCCCGATGATGATCAGGGCCACCAACAGGACGATGGCCATCTCCGACCAGCCGATGTCGAACATCGCCCGAGCTCTCCAGGCGCCGCGCGGATCAGCTCTTGGCTGCCTCGTCGCGCTGCACGGTGGCGTCCACCACCGGGCCCCTGGCCTGCTCGGTGCTCTCGGCGGTCACCGGCTTCGGCTTCTCGCCGGTTTCCTCCTCACCATCCTCGGCCAGACCCTTCTTGAAGTTCTTCACGCCTTTGGCGACGTCCCCCATCACCTTGGGCAGTTTGCCGGCCCCGAACAGGATGAGGACGATGAGCAGGATCAACACGACCTGCCAGATTCCGATGCTCATGGGAACTCCTCGCACATCTCTTGAGAGCGGCCGTTTCCGGCCATGCG
>JALSRW010000348.1 GCA_026984595.1 Alphaproteobacteria bacterium | reverse complement strand
AAAGCGCATCGCCCGCGTCCTGTGGAACGATCCGGCCAGCGGCGTCATGCGCCACGCCGACGCCGGCTACCAGGAGGCCCGCGCCTGCGCCCGCCAGCACCACCTCGACCTCCCCATGCTGAAGGAGGCGGAAGGCGGCGACGCCTAGCCCGCCTCCAGGCCCAGCATACGGTCGATCAGGGCCTCGTCGGCACGGGCCTCGGCGGCACTGCCCTGCCAGACGATGCGCCCGGCGGAGAGCACCGTCACCCGGTCGGCCACCGACAGCGCCTTCTGGGTGTTCTGTTCGACCAGCAGGCAGGCGAGGCCCTCCTCGCGACAGAGGCGCTGCAGCACCTCGAAGCAGAGATCGACCACCGCCGGCATCAGCCCGAGGGAGAGCTCGTCCACCAGCAGCAGCCGCGGCCGGACCATCAGGGCCCGGGCGATGGCCAGCATCTGCTGCTCGCCGCCGGAAAGGGTTCCGGCCCGCTGTCGGCGGCGCTCCCGCAGCCGGGGGAAGAGGGCCGTCACCTCCCGTTCCCGCGCCTCGGCCTCGGCCCGCGGCAGCAGATAGCCCCCCACCACCAGGTTTTCGTGCACCGTGAGATCGGAGAAGATGCGCCGCCCCTCGGGCACCAACCCGAGCCCGAGGTGGGTGCGCTCGGCAGCCGTCAGCCGGTCGATGCGCCGGCCGTCGAGACGGATCTCTCCCGCCACCACCGGCACATGACCGGCGATCGCCATGATGGTCGAGCTCTTGCCGGCGCCGTTGGGCCCCAGCAGCGCCACCATCTCGCCCCGCGGCAGCTCGAGGGCGAAGTCCCGGACCACGCGCAGCTCGCCCCGCGCCACCGAGATCCGGTCCAGCTCCAGCATCACGCGGCCTCGCCGAGATAGGCGCGACGCACCTCGGGCTCGCGCATCACCGCTCGCGGCTCCCCTTCCGCCAGCAGCCGCCCCCGGTCGAGCACCGCGAGCCGTTCGACGATCCGCAGCACCTCGGCGAGATTGTGCTCGATGAGGACGAGGGTGAGGCCCTCGGCGTGCAGCCGGGTGAGCAGATCGCCGATCCCGCGCGCCTCGCTCTGGTTGAGACCGGCCAGAGGCTCGTCGAGCAGCAGCAGACGCGGGCCGCTGGCGAGGGCGCGGGCGATCTGCATCCGCTTGAGGATCCCGAGCGGCACCTCGGCGGCGGTCCGCCCGGCGAGTTCGGCGATCCCCACCCTCCGCAGCAGCGCCAATGCCTCCTCCTGCCGCCGGCGATAGGCGAAGGTGGCGAGGGCACGCACCGGGTTCTGTCCGAGCTCGCGGGCGGCACCCAGGAGCACGTTCTCGGCCAGGTCGAGGTCCCGGAAGGGCCGCACCACCTGATGGGTCAGCACCATCCCGGCCCGCGCCCGCCGGTGCGACGGCAGGCGGGTGACATCGCGGCCGGCGAAGTGGACGGATCCGGCATCGGGTCGCTCCAGCCCGCAGGTCAGACGCAGGAGCGTGGTCTTGCCGGCGCCGTTCGGGCCGATCAGGCCGAGAAAGGCGCCCGGCGCCACCGCCAGCGACACCCGATCGACCGCCAGCACCCCGCCGAAAGCCCGGCTCACCTCGCGGATCTCGAGGAGGTTCATCGCCGCACCGTCCGCAGGAGACGGCGGCCGATCCCGACCAGCCCGTCGGGGCTCAGATGCATGACGAGAACGAGGAGACCGCCGTAGACCAGCAGCTTGTAGCTGTCGACGAAGCGGAACATCTCCGGCAGCAGGGTCAGCAGCACCGCCCCCAGCACCGCCCCGAGATTGGAGCCGATGCCCCCCACCACGACCATCGCCAGGATGGTGATCGACTGGACGAAGCCGAAGGCGTCGGGGACGATGAGCTGGACCACATGGGCGTAGACCGCACCGGCGAGACCGGCGCTCATGGTGCCGAGGAGGAAGGCGGCGAGCTTGAAGCGGGCGGTGTCGATGCCGATGCTGGAGGCGGCCTCCTCGTCCCGGGCGATGGCCATGAAGATCCGCCCCATCCAGCTCCGTCGCACGGCGACGCCGGCGAGCCAGACGAGGACCGCGGAGAGGATGGCGAGCACCGCCATGCCTCGGGGAGCGAAGGGCGGCTGGATGCCGGGAATGCCGAATTCGCCGCCGAGCCAGTCCTGCTTGCGGACGAAGCCGAGGAACAGGAACCCCGCACCCATGGTGGTGATGGCGAGAAAATCCTCGCGCACCCGCAGGCTCGCGAGACCGACGACGAGGCCGAGGAGACCGGCGGCGAGGATCGCCGCCACCACCCCGTGGGCGAAGGGGAAGCCGCCCGTGGTCACCAGCGCCGCGGCATAGGCGCCGGCGCCGAAGAAGGCGGCGTGGCCGAGGCTCACCTGGCCGCAGAAACCGGTGATCAGATTGAGACCCAGGGCCAGGGTCACGTTGATCGCGACGAAGGTGGCGAGGCTCGTGAGATAGGCGTCCATCGCCTCACCGCCCCCGGGCGAGGCCCTGTGGACGCCACATCAGTACCGCCACCAGGATGAAGAAGGCGATGGCGTCGCGGTCGAGGATGCGGTCGAGATAGACGCTGCCGAAGCTTTCGGCGACTCCGAGCAGGAGACTGGCCCAAAGCGTCCCGGGCACGTTGCCGAGACCGCCGAGGACGACGATGGCCAGCCCCTTGTAGCTGGTGATGTTGCCCATCCCGGGCTCGATCAGATTGTTGAGGAGCCCGACCAGAAAGCCGGCGAGACCGGCGAGCGCCGAGGCGAGGGCGAAGGCCAAGAGCCGCACCCGCTCCGGCGAGACGCCGAAACTCCTCGCCATTTCGGGATCGTCGACCGTGGCCCGCCAGGCGACGCCGGTGCGCGAGCCGACGGCGAACAGCCCGAGGCCGGCGACGGCCGCCAGCGCCGCGAGGCCGAGGGCGATCTGCACCCAGCTCAGGAAGATGCCGCCGAGATCGGGGCCGGTGACGAACCAGGGGTTCTCGGCGAAGGACAGCCCGTAGGGGCCGAACAGCAGACGGAACCCGTCCTCCATGGCGATCAGCAGGCCGATGGAGGCGATCAGTGCCACATAGGGCGGCTTGTCGAGCAGCGGCCGATAGACGGTGCCGTAGACGAGGGGACCGGCGGCGGCCGCCACCAGCACGGCGAGAGCCGCCGCCACCGCCAGCGGCAGGCCGCTGTTGGCGGCCAGCACGCCGACATAACCGCCGAGGGTGAAGACGGCGGCATGGGCGATGTGGAGGATGCGCAGGAGCCCGTAGATGAGGGTCAGGCCCAGCGCCATCATCGCGTACATCGCCCCCTGGACGAGCCCGGCGATCAGCAGCTCGAAGTAGAACATGCCGCCTCGCGGATGTACGGGCCGGTGCGGCGCTCTCCTATTCGGCCGGCGGCGCCAGCAGCACCGGGTCGTCGATCACCGCGTACCGGCGGAAACGACCGTCCTTCACCACCTGCACCTGCACGGGCTTGTAGATCTCGCCCAGCGCGTTGAAGGTGATGGGACCGATGGCGGTGGGAAAGTCGCGGGTGCCGGCCAGCGCCTCGCGCACCGCCGCACCGTCGGTGCCTCCCGCCCGCTCGATGGCGTGCGCCAGCACCTGCACCGCGGTGTAGGTGCTCGCCGCCACCATGTCGGCGGGGAAACCGGCCTTCTTCTCGAAGGCCTCGACGAAGGTCCGGACTTCCGGCCGGTCACTGTCGCGATCGAGAGCGGTGGTGATCAGCACCCCTTCCGCCGCCGCCTTGGCGATATCGATGAAGTTCTGCGAATCGTAGCCCTCCTGGCCGACGATGGTCGCCCGGACCCCACCGGCGCGGAGCTGGCTCACCAGCGGCCCGGCGGTGAAGAAATAGCCCGAGGCGTAGATCGCCTCCGGCGCATCGCGTCTGACCGAGGCGACGATGGATCCGAACTGGCGCTGCTTGATGCTGTAGGTGTACTCGCCCAGGATCTCGATGCCGAAATCACCGGCCTTCTCCTTGAAGCCGCGGGCCAGCGACTGGCCGAAATCGTTGTCGAGGGTGATCAGCACCACCTTCTTCCGGCCGAGGATTTCGCCGATCAGCTTGGCGCCGCCACGACCCTGGACCTCGCCCATGCTGGCGGTGCGGAACACGTAATCGCCGGTGCGGGTGATGTCGGGATGGATGGCATAGGCCGACACATAGGGCACCTTCGCCTGCTGGAAGACCGCCGCCGCCGCCCGGGTCGCCCCCGAATAGCTGCCGGAGATCGCGGCGTGGATGCCTTCGCCGAGGAGCTTGTTGGCCACCGGTACCGCCTGATCGGGCTTGGCCTGGTCGTCGTATGTCACGAGCTCCAGCGGCTTGCCGAGTACGCCCCCGGCGGCGTTGATCTGTTCCACCGCCAGCTCGGCACCGAGCCGGGCGCTCTTGCCGTCGCCGGCGGCGAAGCCGGTGAGCGGTGCGTGAAAGCCGATGCGGATCGATTCGGCGGCCCCGGCCCCCGGGATCCATGCTCCCGCCAGCACCGTGGCCGCCCCCAGCAGCAGGCCGGTCACCAAACGACGCGTTGCCATCCCTCGTCTCCTTTCTGGCACTTGTTGCCGATGCGCCGGACGTCGCCCGTTTTGCATATACAAATCCGCAAATCCTGTCCATAGGTGCAGCGGCGCGGAACGCAGAGGTAGAAGAACTTGGTGGGACCGGGAAACCTGTGTCATAAGCTTCCACAATGGGAACGAGCGCGCGGATGGAACTGCCGCGATCCGGTCGGGGAGGCGGGGAGATGACCAGACAGGCACAGGCCGGGCTCGCCGAGACGGCCCCGGCCGCCGGCTTCGAGCCGGCGCCGCGGGACGACGAGGCCGCCTCGCCACCGGCCGGCGACCGCAGCCGGCAGGCGATGCTGGCGGGCTCGATGGAGGATGCGCAGATCCTGATCTGGTATGCCAGCCGGTCCGGTGTCCCGGTCGAGGAGGAGGTGATGAAGAACCTCGCCGAGACCCGCAGCGCCCACGAACAGGGGCGATGGTCGCCGGCCGAGGAGGCACGTTTCTGGACCGCCCTCAACAAGCTCGCCCGCGCGGTCCGCCCGGTCACCGTGGCCTCGATCAAGGCTTCCACCGAATACGGCGGCAGCAGCCACGACAGGACCCGCAGGGTGGTACAGCGCTACCGGCGCGCCACTCTGGGCGTTCTCCTGTTGCTGCTGCTGGCCCAGATCTACTGGCTGATCGGCAACAATTTCGCCACCCAGATCGACACCCTGCAGGGTGACGTGAGCACCCAGATGGACACCCTCGCGCGTCTGCAGGGACGGTTGCGGGCGGTGGAGGTCGATCTCGAGGAGGAAAGCGGCCGGCTCATCGCGCTGATGTCGGCGGATCGTCCCGAGGAGGTTCTGCTGCCGGCGAGAAGACGGGTGACCGAGCTTTCCCGCCAGCAGCAGGAGCTCGAGGTCGAGATCGCCCGCAGCGAGCGCCTGCTGGAAGCGGCCACCAACATGCTGGCCAGCAGCCAGATCCTGCTCCAGGGCTGGGACATCTTCACCGGCGAAGAGGATCCGCTGCGGATCCTGACCGCCTCCCGCGAGCGTGCGACGACGACCGGGAAGGAGACAGCCGCCGCTGCCGACCCGCGCCGGCGCTATGCCGACAATCTGACCCTCCTGGCCTCGCGCTCGGCACTCTCGACCTTCAATCAGTACGTGCTGCCGTTGCTCTACGGCCTGGTCGGCGCGCTGGCCTTCATCCTCCGCACCCTGAGCCGGGAAATGGCGGCGGTGACCTATTCGCCGGCCGACAATCTCCGCTACAGCCTGCGCTGGCCGCTCGGCATGCTGGCCGGCATCACCGTGGGCTGGTTCTTCGATCCCGAATCCCTGACGGGACTGGCCGCGATCCAGCCGCTGGCACTGGCCTTTCTGGCCGGCTACGGAGTCGAGCTGCTGTTCGCCGGCCTCGATCGCATCGTCAGCGCCTTCACGGGCGGCGACGGCAAGAGCCGGGCCGCGGCGGCCTAGCCGGGCGCCGTCCCGGCCCCGGCCGGCGACGCCGCGGCGGCCGCCGGCTCGCGCCGGATCCGGTTGAGGGCGGCATAGATCACCGGCAGGACGATCATGGTCAGTACCGTACCCACGGCCAGGCCGACCATGATCACCACCGCGAGCCCGATCCAGAACACGTCCTGCAGCAGCGGGACGACCCCGAGCACGGTGGTCGCGGCCGCCAGGATCACCGGTCGCAGCCGCGACAGGGCGGCGTCGATCACCGCCTCGTAGTGGCTCATCCCCTCCTCGCGATTGATGGCGATCTGATCGAGCAGCACGATGCCGTTCTTGATCATCATGCCGGACAGGCTCATCGCCCCGAGCAGCGCCACGAAGCCGAAGGGAACGCCGGTCAGGGCCAGGCCCAGGATCACCCCGATCGCCGCGAAGGGCACCACCAGCACGATGCTGAGCACGGCGCGCAGGTCGTTGAACAGGGCGAACATCACGAGCAGCATCACCGCAGCCGCCGGCAGTGCCCCCGGCAGCAGCGATTTCTGCGCCTTGGCACTGGCCTCCGCCTCGCCGCCCCATTCCCAGCGGTATCCGGGCGAGAGCTGCAGCTTCGCGAGTCCCTCGGCGATGCTCGCCTGCAGGGTCGGCAGGGTCACCCCGAGCTGCGGATTGGCGCGGACCGTGATCGTCCGCAGACGGTCGTAGCGATGGATGATGGGATCGATGAGATCGGTCTCCAGGTCACGGATCACCTGACCGAGCGGCACGTTCTTGAGGCCCGCCTCGGGCTTCACGGGAAGAACGTCGAGACCGCCGATGCGGTTGCGGAAATCGGCGCCGTAGCGGAGCACGATGGGAATGAGATCTTCCTTCTCCCGGTAGAGCCCGACGATCGTACCGTCGAAGGCCCGCTTGATGGTGTCGGCGACATCCGGACGCGTCACTCCGCTCCAGCGCGCCCGCGTCGCGTCGAAGGCCGGCACGATGCGCAGGATGCGCTGCCGCCAGTCGGTCTCCATCGGACCGATCACCGGGCTTTCGCGCAGCACCGCGAGCAGCTTGTCGGCCTCCCGCCGCAGATCGTCGCCGGTCGCGGAAGCGGGACCGCTGATCCGTACCTGGAACTTCCAGGTACTGCCGGGACCGGACGTGAACTTGCGGACGAAAACCTCGGCGTCCGGGAACCGTTCGGCGAACCAGGGCTGCAGCTCGTCCGCCAGCCCGTCGATCTGGCGATAATCCTTCATGTTCACCACGAGCTGCCCATAGGCCGGATTGTTGGCCTCCGGCTCGACCGGCAGATAGAAGCGGGGCGGCCCGGCACCGACGAAGGTCGCCACACTGTCCACCCGCTCGTCCGCGAGCAGCCGCTCCTCGATTTCCCGCAGCCTGGCACTGGTGTGTTCGATCCGTGTGCCCTGCGGCGCCCAGAAGTCGATCATGAACTTGGTCATTGCCGAGTCGGGGAAGAACAGGCTGTCGACGAACCGGGAGGCGCCGGTGCTGGCCACCAGCACGCCGATGACCGCGGCGATGGTGAGCAGACGGAAACGGATGGCGGTTTCGAGAAACCGCCGGAACATCCGGTAGAACCGCCCGCCGTAGGCGTCGCCCTCGGCCTGGTCGCCGACGGTCCGCAGCAGGCTCACGCACTGCAGCGGTGTGAGGGTGACCGAGACCAGCCAGCTCGCCAGCAGCGAGATGGCGACCACGGTGAACAGGGTCTGGGTGTATTCGCCGGCACTCTCGTCGGAGGCGAAGATCGGATAGAAGGCCATGACGGCGATGATGGTGGCGCCGAGGAGCGGCATCGCCGGCTGGTCGGCGGCCTCGATGGCGGCGGCCTCCCTGGCCATGCCGCGACGTACCCGGGCCACGTAGCCGTCGGCCACGACGATCGCATTGTCGACCATCATGCCGAGTGCGATGACCAGCGCCCCCAGGGACATGCGCTGCAAATCGATGTCGGCCATCTTCATCACCAGGAAGGTGACGAGGACCGTGACCACCAGGGCGCTGCCGATGACCACTCCCATCCGCCAGCCCATGGCCAGGGTGAGCACGCCCACCACGATGACCACCGCCTCGAGGAAATTGACGAGGAAGGCGGAGACCGCCTCGTCGACGATGCTCGACTGCCAGTGGACTTTCTCGAGCTCGATGCCGATCGGCATCTTCGCCTGCAGCTCCTCGAGCTTGCGGTCGATGCGCGCGCCCATCTCGACGATGTTGACGCCGGGACGGTTGCTGATGGCGATGGTGATGGCCGGCCGACCGTTGAAGCGCATCAGGGTTACCGGCGGCTCGACGTAGCCGGCATGGACCCGGCCGATGTCCCGGATGGCGAGCACATTGTCGGCATCGTCGAGCCGGACGTCGGGATTGCGCAGCACGTCGCCGGCACTGGGGCGGATCGGCAGTTCGCCGATCTCCCGGGGCGAGCGGAACTCGCCCGAGGGGATGATCGGAATGCGGCGGTCGACGACATCCACCCAGCCGGCGTCGACGATCGCGTTCTGGGCCTGCAGGGCACGGGCGATGGTGTTTTCGGAAATGCCGAGCTGATCGAGCCGGCTCTGGATGGTGTCGATGTAGACCCGCCGCTCCTGCACGCCCCACAGAGCGACCTTGGCCACGCCTTCGACCAGGCTCAGCTCCTGTTTGATCTCCTTCGCGTAGCGCTCCATCTCGGCCGGCGGGAAACCGTCGCTGACGAGGGCCACGAGATGGCCGTAGACATCACCGAACTCGTCGTTGATCTCGGGGCGGCCGGCCCCGGGCGGCAGCCGGGACTCGATATTGCGGACCTTGGCCCGGAGCTTGTCCCACACCTGTGGAAGCTGATCGGCCAGGAACTGCGGCCGGATCTGCACCTTGATGCGCGACAGGCCGGGGCTGCTGTAGGATTCGATGTGTTCGACTTCCGACAGCTTCTGGAGCTCGAGCTCGATCGGATCCGTCACTTCCTGCTCGACCTGCTCCGGCGAGGCCAGCGGATAGGGCGTGACGATCACCGCGCTCTTGACGGTGAATTCCGGGTCCTCGAGCTGGCCGAGACCGAAATAGGCGCCGAATCCGGCGACCGCGAAGAGGAGGATGGCGAAGCGCGTGAAAACCGCGCGCCGAACCGAAAAAGCCGCCAGCGCCATCAGCCTTCCCCGCTCGCTTCCTCGATGCGGACCTTCTGCCCCGGCTTCAGGGAATGGACCCCGGCGACCACCACCCATTCCCCGGGCCGGAGGCCGTCGGTGACGGTGACCCCGGCAGCGGTCACCTTGCCCAGTGCGACCTCCCGCTCGGCGACGGTACCGGCATCGGGGTCGACCACCCAGACGAGCTTGCGCGTGATATCGGCATCGTCGGTGAAGATGGCCGAGGGCGGTACCAGCAGCCGCTCCTCGAGGTCGATGTCGCGCATCTTCCGGGCCACCGCCCGCCCCGTCATGCCCGGAAGGATCTGGACATCCTCGGGCTGGTCCATGATCAGCGTCACGGGGTAGGTGCCGGTGGTGGGCGAGGCTTCCGTACCGATCTCCTTGACGGTGGCCGTGAGCTCGACGTCGGGGAAGGAATCGAAGACCACCGCCGCTTCTTCGAGGAACGGCACATAGGCGATCAGGCTGTCGGGAACGTCGACGACGAACTCGATCTGGGTGGTGTCGAGGATGCGTACGATCGGGTCCTGCGCCCGCACGTCCTCGAAGCGCTCGACATATGTGGCCACCACCCGACCCGGGAAGGGTGCCGGCAGACGAGTATAGGAAAGCTCGAGCTCGGCCTTGGTGAGTGCGGCCTCGTAGGCCTGCACCTCGGCCCGGGCGATGTCGCGGTCGGCCTTCTGGCGGTCGCCCTTGGCCTTCGAGTAATGCCCCTTCTTCACCAGTGCCATCACCCGCGCGTATTGCTGCTCGGCATTGACCAGGGTCGCCTGGGCACGCGCGAGCTGGGCGCGGATCCGGTCGACTTCGGCCTGATAGGGGGCGGGGTCGAGCTGGGCCACGAGGTCGCCCTTCTCGACCCGGTCACCCACATCGACGAAACGCTCCAGCACCGTGCCGCCGACGCGAAAGGCGAGGGTGACCTCGCGGGCCGCCTTGGCCCGTCCGCTGAGCGCCCGCTGCCCGAGAGAACCGCTCGGTCCCACCTCGATCGCCCGTACCGGCCGCACCGTCTCGACCTTTTCGGGCTCCTTCTTCTCGCAGCCGGCGAGACCGAGCAGCAGGGTCAGGGCAGCGGCGAGTAGTCCGAACGGCCGGCGGGCCGGCCGCCGCTCCGCCGTCGCGGGCGGCGAACCGGGCGTCCGCTGCCGGCCCGTGCTCGAAAACCTCCCCGATTGCAATCGGTTGTGAGCTATTTTCACGTCTTTCCGTCCCCGTCCGTCTCGATGAATGCTTCGCGTGCGATGCGGAAACATTCCACACCCGTGGGCACACCGCAATACACAGCGATCTGGAGGAGAATGGCTCGCAGCTCCTCCCGCGACAGGCCGTTCCTGACGGCACCCCGGAAATGCAGCCCGAATTCGTGCATCCGGCCCTGCGCGGCGAGCATGCCGAGATTGAGAATGCTGCGCTCGCGATCCGTCAGCACATCGTGGCCCCAGCACGTCCCCCAGCAATACTCCGTGAGAAATTCCTGCCAGGGGCGGCTGAAACCGTCGGCGCCGGCCAGCGCCTTTTCCACGTATTCCGCCCCCAGCACCTGCTTGCGCTTGGCGAGTCCCTTCTCGAAGCGTTCCCTGTCCATGCCTTCCTCCGCCGGATAAGATCCGGCGCCAAGTAGCGCGGTCGCCGCCGGGCTGTCCACAGCGCCCACCCGGTCGGCGCCGCCGCAGCGAACGGAAGGCGGCGATGATCACAGCCTATCTGGTCGAGGATGGTCGGCTCACCGCCCGCCGGCTGGCAGCCGGGGAGCGGTTTCCCGAACACGCCGTCTGGATCGATCTGCAGGATCCCGACGAGGCGGAACGGCGGGCGCTGGCGGGGATGCTGCGGCTGCCGCTGCCCAGCCGCGAGCATCTGGAGGAGATCGAGGCCTCGAGTCGGGCCTACGAGGAGGAGGGGGTGCTCTTCCTGACTCTCCATGTGGTGGCCGGCAGGGAGGGCGAAGGAGCGGGGCTGACACCGGTCGGTTTCGCGGTCACCGCCGATCGGCTGATTACCCAGCGCTACGAGGATCTCGCCGCCTTCCGCCTGTTTCTCGCCCGCTGCCGGCCGGGAGCCGGAACCACGCCCGAGGAGA
>JALSRW010000347.1 GCA_026984595.1 Alphaproteobacteria bacterium | reverse complement strand
TATCGGGAGCTGGTCGCAGCATGTGCGGAGCTGGACCGAGACCCCGGGTCTGCCGCGGCTGGTGGTACGCTACGAGGACATGCTGCAGCGTCCGGTGCGGACCTTCGAGACGGTGGTACGTTTCCTGGGTCTGCCGGAGGAACCGGCGCGGCTGCGCAAGGCGATCCGCTTTTCGAGCTTCGAGCAGCTCCGCGCACAGGAGCAGCGCGAAGGCTTCGTCGAGGCCCGGCCCGACCGCCGGGTTCCGTTCTTCCGCAGCGGTCGGCGTGGAGAATGGCGACGGGTGCTGACACGGCGGCAGGTGGAGCGGATCGTCGGGGCGCACGGGCCGGTGATGCGGCGGCTGGGCTATCTCGATGCGCGCGGGAGACCGCGGGCATGAGCATGCAGCCGCGTCGCCGGCCGCCTCTGCGGGTGGCACCCCGGCCCCACCAGGTGCCGCTCGGCCAGGCGCTGCGGGCGGGTTTCGCGTTGCTGGAAGCGGGACGGCCGGTCGAGGCCCGCCATCTGTTCGAGCAGGTGCGTCTGTCGGCCCCGGACCATCCCACCGCCCTCACCATGTTGAGCGTGATCGCCTTCCGCCTCGGCGAGGAGGCGCTGGGCGAGGCCTATCGCGAACGGGCGATCGCCGTGTACCGTGCCCATCTCCGGCGCGCGCCGGGCGAGCCGGGACTGCTGGCGCCGCTCGTCAATCTGTTGCTGGCCGCGGGACTCGAGCGGGAGGCCGAGGCGTGCAGCCGGGAACTGGAACTGGCCCTCAACCCGATCCGCTCCGACACCGCGGCCTTCTGCGCGCGCTGGCGTTCGGCACGGTCCCGCGGCCTGCCCACGCTGCTCCTGGTCACCATGCCCAAATCGGCCAGCGAGACCATCTGGAACCGGCTGGCCGTGGGTCTCGATCTGCCGCAGACACATCTCTCCCTGGGACTGTTCCCGCATTGCTGCCTGCTCGCCTCGAGAATGCGCCAGGCGCGGGCGGGCGGGCTCACGAGCAAGGAGCACATCCTGCCCACCGCCCACAATCTGGCGCTCCTGCGGGAGTACGGGATCGACCGGCTGGTGGTGCATCTGCGCGATCCCCGCCAGGCGGTGCTGTCCTGGGCCCATTTCGTGCAGGAGGATGTGGCGCAGCGGCGGATGGGGGCCGTCTGGCGTTCCACCGTGCCGCCGCGGGCCGTGCTCGACCGCGGTTTCGAGGCGGTACTGGACTGGTGCATCGACAGTGTGCTGCCGCATTTCGTGGGTTTCGTCCGCGCCTGGGCGGAGTGCGCAGGGCGGGACGGGGTGCTGCCGCGGATCCGCATTCTCACCTACGAGCGCTTCCTGGCCGATCCCGAGGGCTACATGGAAGCGCTTCTCGGGCATTTCGACATCCCGGCGGGGATCTTCGATGCACAGGCGGCGGCCGCCGCCGCCTCGATCCATCTGCGGCAGGGTCGGGTCGACGAATGGCGAAGCGTGTTCACACGCGCGCAGCGCGCCCGTGCGAACCGGTCGGTGACCGCCGAACTGTGCCGCCGGTTCGGCTGGCAATGGCAACCCTCGAGCCGGAGAAGCGCTCATGCGGATTCCCTCTGACCCCCGGTTCCGGAGGCTGGTCCTGGGCCTGCCCCTCGTTTCCCTGCTGGCCGGATGCGGGCTCGCCGATCCCGACACCCGCTATCCGGTCAGCCCGCGTCTCGCCAAGCAGGCGCAGAACATCTACGGCACCCCCAACGAGACCAAGGGCAGCATCATCGACGCGGTGCCCGGCGCCGAACAGAAGATCGGGTCCGGTTCGAGGACCGATCCCGGCGGACCGAGGATCGCCTGGCGCTTCTACGGCGACACCGGCCCCGATCGGGCCGGGGTCCAGCCGACGGCGGTGACGCCGCAGGCGGGGCTGTTCGGGCCGCGCAGCGGCGAGGTCGACCCGCGGCTCTGGCGGGCCGCCCTCGACGCCGTGGCGCTGATGCCACTCGTCATGTCGGATCCGAAGAAGGGGGTGATCCTGACCGACTGGTACGGGCTGCCGGAACTGCCGAACCAGCGGGTCAAGATCGCCATCTACCTGGTCGGTCGGGGGATCTCGCCACAGTCCCTGCGGGTGGCGATTCAGCGCCAGGAGAAGGATGCCACCGGCCGCTGGGTCGATCGTCCGGCGGCACCGGGCTCCATTCTCGAGCTCGAACGCCGCATTCTCGAGCAGGCGAGGGCTGCCGCCGAGGCGCGATCAGGAAGCTGAAGGACGCTCGCCGCCTTCGACCGGTTCGACCCGCAGATGGGTGCCCTCGATGCCGGTCACCCGGACATGGCTGCCGGCCGGCAGGTCGGGTCCGGTGACCGGCCATACCGTATCGCCCACCCGCACCCGGCCGGTGCCGGCCCGGATCGGCTCGACCAGTTCGAATTCCCGGCCGATCAGCCGTT
>JALSRW010000346.1 GCA_026984595.1 Alphaproteobacteria bacterium | reverse complement strand
AACTCAGCACGAGGCTCACCAGGATCGAGGTGGTAATCGGGATGTAGATGCGCACATTGTCGCGCTCGATGAGGATGTCGCCGGGCAGCCGGCCGAGCCCGAGCTTGCCCAGGAACGACCACAATACGCCGAGCAGGATCAGGATGACGCCGAGCAGGATCAGGAACTTGGACATCCTCCTCCTCCTCTGGCGGCCTGGCTCTCGTCGCGGGCGGTGAACCAGCCGTTCTCCCAGGCCAGATGGTCGATGCTGTCGAAGGGATGGGGGTTGGCGGTGGGCGCCAGCCCGGCATGGAAGGCTTCCATGCCGGCGATGAAGGCTTCGTGGCGCGGATCGTCGGCGGCGTCGGTGCCGCCGGTGCGGGCGACGAACGCGCGATATTCGGGAAAGCGCATCAGCACCGTCTCGTCGATGCCCTGCTCCGCTTCCTCCAGCAGTTCCCGCCCCCGCGGGGTGCGCCGGAAACGGTTGCCGGTGACCGGCTCCAGGGCACCGGCGGCGACGAGCTGCAGGGCACAGCGCTCGAGACGCCGTTTCACCTCTTTCCAGTCGACCGCGCCGGCCTCGCCGCTTTCCTCCCGCAGATGGCGCAGCCAGGCGAGCGCCGCCTCGAACCCGTCCCTGCCCGGATCGGCACTTCGCAGCAGCGCCACCATGAGATCGGGATCGTGAAGGAGGGTCTGTTCCTCGCTGGTCATCTCGCGCCGTTTCCCCGCGCCGCCTCTCTCCCATAGATGGGGAGCCCCGCCCCCGTGTCCACGGGAGGCGGGCGGCGGCCGGGGCCGGTCAGAGCCGGTTCAGCGGCACCTTGAGGTATCGCACCCCGTTGTCCTCGGGCGGCGGAAAGTCGCCGGCGCGGATGTTGATCTGGATCGACGGGATGAGGAGCTGGGGCACGTCGAGGGTGCGGTCGCGGGCGGTGCGCAGGGCCACGAACTCCTCCTCGCTGCGGCCGCCGCCGATATGGATGTTGCGCTCGCGCTGCTCGGCGACGGTGGTCTCCCACATCGGTTCCCGACCGCCCGGCTGATAGTCGTGGCACATGAACAGGCGCGTCTCCGGGGGCAGGGCCAGGATCTTCTGGATCGAGCGGTAGAGGGTATGGGCGTCGCCGCCCGGAAAATCGGCGCGGGCGGTGCCGGAGTCGGGCATGAACAGGGTGTCGCCGACGAACGCCACATCGCCCGCCACATAGGTGCAGCAGGCCGGGGTGTGGCCCGGCGTGTACATCACCCGCACCGGCAGTCGACCGATGGTGAAGGTCTCGCCGTCGGCGAAGAGCTGGTCGAACTGGCGGCCGTCGGTGTTGAAGGTACGCTCCAGGTTGAACACCTCGCGGAAGATCTTCTGCACCTCGGTGATCCGGGCGCCGATGGCGATACGGCCGCCGAGCCGGGCCTTGATATAGCGGGCCGCACTCAGATGATCGGCATGGGCATGGGTCTCGAGGATCCACTCCACCTCCAGCCCGCGCGCCTCGACATGGGCGATGATGCGGTCGGCGGAATCGGTGCGGGTGCGTCCCGAGGCGGGATCGTAGTCGAGCACCGAATCGATGATCGCACAACGCCGTCCGTTGGGCTCGACCAGCACGTGCGAGATGGTGCTGGTGGCGGGATCGAAGAAGGAATCGACCGGAATCTGCATGCCCTTGCCCTCCTGCTCCTGGAAGCCGCGGACGCTCGCGCGCCGGGCTTCGCGCGGTTTATATTAGTATTTGCGAAAGCTCGGGCGCTGGCAAGAGGTGGCCGCGTACATCGGCGGGATTCCCGTTCACGCCGGCGTGATGCGGCCCTCGCGCAGGGCCAGTACCCGGTCCATGCGGGCGGCGAGATCGAGATTGTGGGTGGCGACCAGCGCCGCCGCTCCCGTCCGCCGCACGGTGTCCAGCAGCAGGGCGAACACCTCCTCGGCGGTCTGCGGGTCGAGATTGCCGGTGGGCTCGTCGGCGAGAACCAGGCGCGGACCGTTGGCCAGCGCCCGGGCGATGGCCACCCGCTGCTGTTCGCCGCCGGAAAGCTTGGCGGGCCGATGGTGCAGGCGCTCCGCGAGCCCGAGGCCGGCGAGCAGCTCCTCGGCGCGGGCGCGGGCGCGGCGCCGGCTGCGGCCGAGCAGGAGCTGCGGCAGCACCACGTTCTCGAGCGCCGTGAAGTCGGACAGCAGATGGTGGTACTGGTAGACGAAACCGATCCGCTCGCGGCGGATGCGGGTGCGTTCACGTTCGGAAAGGCTGCCGCAGTCGGTGCCCTCGATGCGTACCCGCCCCGAGCTCGGCGGTTCCAAGAGACCGGAGATGTGCAGGAGGGTCGATTTGCCCGAGCCCGAAGGACCGGTGAGGGCGGTCAGGGTTCCGGGAGCGATCTGCAGATCGGCGCCGCGCAATACCTCCAGCACCACCTCGCCCTGGC
>JALSRW010000345.1 GCA_026984595.1 Alphaproteobacteria bacterium | reverse complement strand
CGCATCCTCATCGTCATCTCCGACGGCGCCCCGGTCGACGACAGCACCCTCTCGGCCAATCCCGGCAACTATCTCGAGCGCCACCTGCGCGAGGTCATCGCCTGGATCGAGAGCCGCTCGGATGTGGAACTGCTTGCGATCGGCATCGGTCACGATGTGACGCGCTACTACCGCAGGGCGGTCACGATCTCGGATCCCGAGCAGCTCGGCGGCACCCTTCTCGGCGAACTGTCGGCGCTGTTCGAGCCGGAGCGTCCCGCCCGCCGGGGGCGCAGCCGGCACAGGGCGCGGCACCGGGCGGCGTGAGGCGTTCACCGCGAACCATGCCCGTTCCCGACTCCTGGTCCCTCATGCTGCCGGTGCTGAGATGGACGGCACGCGGTGACATCGACACGCGCGAACTTGCATCGCGTCTTGCAGACGAATTGGGCCTGACGGCCGAGGAGCGGCACGAGACGCTGCGCAATGGAAGCAACCTCTTTCGCAACAGGATCGCGTGGGCCTTGGTCTATCTCGGCATGGCCCGGCTCGTCGAACGCAAAACGCGAGGCATCTATCGTATCACGGCGCGGGGGCGAGACGTCCTGGCGGAGGGTCCGGAACGTATCGACAACGAGTTTCTTCGCCGCTTTCCGGAATATCTGGAATGGCGAACGGGAAAGCGCTCCCGAACAGGGACAGGAGGGGAAGCTGGGGAGCCCGTGATCGAAGAAGAGAGTGCTGCAAGTCCGGAAGAACGAATCGAGCTCGCCCACGAAGAGCACCAAAACGTCATCGAAGCCGAAATCGTCGAGCGTCTGCAACGACTGTCACCACGCGCCTTCGAGCGGCTCGTGCTCGAAGTGATGAAGGCTTTGGACTACGGCGAGCCGGACCACGTCGGGCGTAGCGGCGACGGGGGCATCGACGGTGTGGTGACGGCCGACGCACTCGGCTTCGAGAAGGTCTACCTCCAGGCGAAACGCTACAGCCGTGACCATCCCGTGGGAGCCTCGCAGGTTCGGGAATTCGGGGGAGCTCTCGACGAACACGGGACAGCCAAGGGTGTTTTCGTGACCACGGGTCGCTTTACGGAAGCCGCACGGAAGGCGGCCGAGCGGAGCCCGAAGCGGATCGTGCTCGTCGACGGCGCAACGCTCGCTCGGCTCATGCTGGAGCACCGGATCGGAGTGCGATCATCTCGAACGTTCGAGCTCTTCCGCGTCGACGAGGACTGGTTCGAAAGGCTCGAGGATTGAGGGCATGCGTTCCGCAGGCGAAGATCTCCCTTGGGCGTGCCCGAAGCCCCTACAGCTCAGCGAACGGCTCGATCTCGGGCTCCCAACGCCGACACCCAAAGCCCGCTTCGAGACCAGGTTCAGGGCCCGAAATCCGAATCGGAGCCTGGCTCGAAACGACCGCCGAACCCCCGACGCGGCTGTGCGCAAGGCCATTTCCTGTTCCGACTCCGGGGTTTCGAGCCATGCGACAAGCGACACGGGCGACATGTGCGCGCGAGGCGCCACAAAGAGGCCGACTCGAGAAGCGCGCCGTTCAGGCCGCGCTCGGGGTGTGAGTCGTAGCGGCTGACGCCTCCTTCTCGAGCTCGGCGATCCGCTCCTTGATGCGAAGCTTTTCCTTCTTGAGGCGCGAGAGACGTGCCTGGTCAGGAAGGGGGCGCCCGAGTTCCTCGGCGATCAGAGCCTCAAGACGGGCATGTTTGGCCCGGAGCGAATCGATCGGCTCCTGAAGGGGCATCGCTCACTCACCTCCCGCTGGATTTCCGCTCATCTTCTAGCAGTCGGCGCGGGTCTTGGCCAGCCGGAGAGGCCCCCCCTTTCGCGGTCTGGTGCGCGGCGGTATCTTCGCCCGGTGATCACGAGCCACCCCGGCGGGGGCATGGACGCAGACCTGCGTCGCCCCGGTGCGGGTCGTCGGTGGGGATCGATTCGGGTCCAGGCGACGGTGGAAGCGGATCCGCTCGGCGCGGCCTATCTGCAGCTGCTGCTGCTTTCTGACAGCACCCTGCGGCTCGCGGTGCCGCTCGTCTTCTGTGCCCTTGCGGGTCTGTTCTCGGAACGCTCGGGTGTCGTCAACATCGCGCTCGAGGGCAAGATGCTGGGTGGGGCCTTCGCCGCCGCGGCGATGGCCCAGCTCACGGGCTCGGCGCTCGCGGGACTGGCCGCGGCCGTCGCCTTCTCGACCTCTCTCGCCCTGGTGCACGGTTTCGCGACGGTGACCCATCGCGGCGACCAGGTCGTCTCCGGCATGGCCATCAACGTGCTGGTGGCGGGCCTCGGCCCCACTCTTGCCGACGCCTGGTTTCACGAGGCGGGACGCGTGCCGGTGACCGCGCCCGGGGCCCGCTTCGCGCCGATCGATCTTCCCTTGGCGGCGGAGCTTCGCAGCATCCCGATCCTGGGACCGCTGTACGCCGAGGTTCTC
>JALSRW010000344.1 GCA_026984595.1 Alphaproteobacteria bacterium | reverse complement strand
GTGGGGTGCAGGCCTATGTGAACCTGCGAGCCCCCATCTTTCTCGACACCCGACGGCGCCTCGCGGCCCAGATGGTCCTGCCCGACGCCGGCTATCCCCTGCGCCATCCGTTGCAGCGAAGCGCCGCATGAAGGGGGAGCAGGCAGCGGCCCGCGGGGCGGGGGATGCCGGCAGCGGGAGCGCGCTCCCCGACTGCAATCCGGGCGGTGTCGCTGCCGTTTCCGGGTTGCTGTTGGCGGCTGCCGAGCGCCACCGGGCGGGCGATCTGACGCGCGCGGAAACGCTCTACCGGAGGGTGTTGAAACAGGCGCCCGAGCAGCCCGACGCCCTGCACCTTCTGGGCACCTTGCTGAGTGCGCGGGGACGGTGTCGCGAGGCCCGCAAGCTCCTGCGCCGCGCCCTGGCGCAGCGGCCCGACGACCCCTCGATCCTGTCGAATTTCGGCAATCTGCTGCTGCGCTCGGGAGAGGCCGAAGCCGCGGTCGCGACCTATCGGCGGGCGTTGGCGCGGGACCCCGCATTCGCCGATGCCTGGGCGAACCTCGCCGCCGCTCTCAACCGGCTGGGCCTCGGCCCCGAGGGCGAACAGGCCGCCCGCGAGGCGCTGAAGCACGCCGCCGACCATCCCATCGCCCGTGCCAATCTCGCCGGTGCGCTGATCCTCCAGGGCCGCTACGAGGAAGCCCGGGGGCATCTGGAGGCGCTGGCCGACGCGGGAATCGAGGCGCCGGAGATCTGGCTCAATCACGGCCATCTCCACCTCGCCGAGGGCCGTCCCGTAGCCGCCGAGGCGATGTTCCGCCGCATTCTCGAATGCCGACCGGGGGATCTCGAAGCCAGGAAGTGGCTCGGCATCGTGCTCACCCATCGCCGTCAGCTCGACGAGGCGGAGAAACTGCTCGGCGAATACGTGGCCCACGATCCGGCGCCCTCGCCGGCCCTGTCGATGCTCGGCCATCTCGAAGTGATCACCGGGCGAACGGAAGCCGGTCTCGCGCGCATGCGCGAGAGCGTGCGCCGCGATTCGACTGGTGCCGCCGAGTTCTCGACATATGTCTTCAACCTGAACTACAGTTCCGAACTCGGTCGCGAGGAGATCTGGGACGCGCATCGGGAATGGGATCGGCGGTTTTCCCCGCCGATGCAGCACCGGGACTGGCCGAACCGGCCGGATCCCGAACGGCGCCTGCGGATCGGCTTCCTGTCGCCGGATCTGCGGGCACATTCGGTGGCTTTCTTTCTCAAGCCCCTGCTGCGCCATCTCGATCGGGAGGCGTTCGAGGTCTTCTGCTACAGCAACTGCCCCAATCCCGACAATGTCTCCCTGGAGCTGGCCGATCTCGCCGATGGCTGGCGGGATGTGTGGCTGAAGAGCGACACGGCCACCGCCGGGCAGATCGCCGCCGATGGCATCGACATCCTGATCGATCTCGCAGGACACACGGCCAACAACCGGCTGCCCCTGTTCGCCCGCCGCGCGGCACCGGTACAGGTGACCTATCTGGGATATCCGAACACCACGGGGCTGGCGGCGATGGATGCGCGCATCGTGGATGCCGTTACCGACGGGCCCGGTGCCGAGGACTTCGCGAGCGAGAAGCTCGTTCGTCTGCCCGGATGCTTTCTCTGCTACGAGCCCGCCGGCTATCCGCCGGTGGTACCGCCACCGGTCTCGCGGAACGGCTGCATCACCTTCGGATCGTTCAACAATCTGGCCAAGATCACCACCGAAGTGCTTTCCGTCTGGGCGCGCATCCTGCGGGAGGTTGCGGGCGCACGTCTGGTGCTCAAGCACGATCTCTCGGGAAATTCCCGGGTCCAGGCCCGGCTTCGCCGTGCCTTCACGCGGGTCGGAGGTGATGCGGACCGTCTCCTCTTTCTGGAACGGGCGCCGGATCTCGAATCGCACCTCGCCCGTTACGCCGAGGTGGACATCGCTCTCGACCCCTGGCCCTACAACGGTACCACCACGACCTGCGAAGCGCTGTGGATGGGTGTGCCGGTGGTGACGATGGCCGGTGACCGTCACGCCTCGCGGGTCGGCGCCAGCCTGCTTACTCATATGGGCTTCACCGCCGGCATCGCCGCCGATCCCGACGACTATGTCCGTGTCGCGGTGTCGCTGGCCGAAAATGCCGATCTGCTCGAGGGCCTGCGGGGCTTCTTCCGCATCGAGACCGCGGCCTCGCCGCTGTGCGACGGGCCCGGACATGCTTCCACTTTCGCCGCGGCATTGCGGGATCTGTGGCGGGAATGGTGCCGGGCCGGGCGGATCGAAAGGGCGTCCGCCGCGATGCAGGCCGCGGCGCCCTTGCCGGCCGCTCCCTGATCCGGGGCAGGTGCCATGTGCCGTCCAGCATGGTGGTTGGACACCGGCGATGGGAGCCGACGCCGCAGGAATCGTACGGGCGTGGCGGGCTCGGCCCAC
>JALSRW010000343.1 GCA_026984595.1 Alphaproteobacteria bacterium | reverse complement strand
TTCCCGGCTCTGCTGCTGCCGGTCATCCTGCTGGGCTCGATCTATGGCGGGGTCACCACACCCACCGAGGCGGCCGCCATCGCCGCCGCCTATGCGCTGCTGCTGGCGTACTTCGGGTATCGCGCCCTGTCGGCGCGGGGCCTCTACGACGTGCTGGTGGAGAGTACACGCTCCAGCGCCGTGGTCACGCTGATCATCGCCGGCGCCTTCGTCGTCAACTATGTGGTGGCGGCCGAACAGGTTCCGGTCCAGCTCGCCGAATGGCTGGCCGGACAGGAACTGTCCGCCACCGCCTTTCTGCTGCTGGTGGCGCTCGCCTTTCTGCTCGCCGGCTGCTTTCTCGATGCCACCACCATGCTGCTGGTGCTGGTGCCGCTGGTCCTGCCCAGTCTCGATCGTCTGGGCATCGACCGCGTGCATTTCGGAGTGACCATCACCGTCAACATCATGATCGGCCTGGTCACGCCGCCGTATGGCGTTCTGCTGTTCGTGATCAACGGCCTGACCGGCATTCCGCTGCGTGACATCATCCGCGAGCTCTGGCCGTTTCTCGGGGTCCTGCTGCTCGCCCTCCTGCTGATGCTGTTGGTGCCCGAAACCGTGCTCTGGCTGCCGCGGCAGTTCGGCTACGCTGGCTGAAGCAGGATCATTTTCGCAGTATCAGCTTGACCTTCTGCCCCGGCTGCAGCGGCATGCCCCTGCCGAGGGCATTGAGGACCAGGAAATATTCCCGTGGAAGGCGTGCGATGGCCATGCGTGCGGCCAGCCCGTCCACCGTCTCGCCACGCGTCACCCTGTGGATCACGATGCGGAGCGGCTTCAGCTTTGCGGCCGCCGACGGCGTCAACCGCTCGAAACTGTCGAGGATTTCCTCGAAACGCCGGCGCTCGGCCCGGTTCATCCTCCGCGGCAGGTAGAAAAAGCGATAGACCACTCCGCCTTCGCCGGCGATGGCCCCGAGGAAGACGCGCCGAGGTTCGCCACCGACACGCACCCGGGCGATCGCGATTACCGCTTCGTAGCCGCGAGCGGTGCGTCCGGGTTCGAGCCGATCCAGATCGACCTCCTTGGCCCAGACGCGGCGGACATAGCGGGCCAGGGAGATGCCGGGCTTGCGCTGGCTCATGTCGAACAGCAGCAGGCGTTTTCGCTTCTTGTCGACGCCCACCACCCGGTCCGGATTGTTCTGCAGCCGGATCCCCTCCGGTGCGGTGAACCGGAAGCGCAGCGCCGGATGGACGAAGCTTCGCCCTTCCACCCAGCCCTGGGCGGGGCTGTCGCCATAGACTATGCCGTCGATCGCCGCCAACAGCCGATCCCGGTTGGTCATGCCGCCGGCGGCGGCCATTGCCCGGGCGGCGGCGCGCCGCACCCGGTCGACGGTACGCGGGTGGCTCGCCAGCCAGCTCGGCACCTCCTGCCCGCGGCCGCCACGCAGTTTGGCCTGCAGTGCGTCGTAGCGCTCGAGGGTGTCGAGGAAGGAAGCCATCGCCCGGGCATCGTACCCGGCCCGCACCAGATAGCGGATGCCGAGCTCGTCGGCTTCGTATTCCTGCTCCCTCGAGTAGCCCTGCACATAGGCGGTGGCGGCGAGATTGCCGAGATCGGCGCCCAGCCGCGCACCGCTGTCACCGAGCAGTACCGCTCCCAGAATGGTGGCGCCGAGAGCACCCATCTGTCCCAGAAGCGCCTGGTCGTAACGCAGCGCCGCATGTCGCGCGGCGACATGCCCGATCTCGTGTCCCAGCACGCCGGCGAGTTCGGCCTCGTTGTTGACCAGCGCCAGCAGGCCGCGCGTCACGTAGACGTAGCCGCCGGGCAGGGCGAAGGCATTGACCACCGGGGTGTCGAGCAGGGTGAAGGTGAACCGGAGCTGCGGCGTATCGGAGACCCGGGCGACGCGCTCGCCGACCTCGTTCACATATGCTGCGAGCTGCGGATCCTGGTAGGCGCCGCCGAAGGATTTGAGGATCTTGGGATGTTCCTTGCGGCCGAGCTCGGCTTCCTCGGCCGGTGTCATCGAGGTGTACTGGACTTCGCCCGTGGCCGGATTGCGCACCGGTGTGCAGGCGGCGAGACTCAGCGATCCGGCCAGCAGGAAGGCGGTGACGCGGCGCAGAAATGGACCCTTTCGACTCATTCCAGCACCTCGATCTGGCGGCGATCCGTGACCTCGATCATGGGGCCCCCGGCTTCGAAAATCCAGCCGCGGACGCGCAGTTCGCGGCCGGCCAGCGCCTCTGCATCGAGACCCTCGCGGGCGAAGGTGCGAAGGCGTCCGACACGGATTCGCACGGTGAAGTCGCGCCGCCGGTCCGCGCCGAAATTGAGATACAGGAACGTTCGACCGCGGCCGACGCGACGGGCACGTCCTTCCACGACGACAAAGCGCAGGGGCCGGGAGCGCACACGCTCGGCGGCCGCCGGCAG
>JALSRW010000342.1 GCA_026984595.1 Alphaproteobacteria bacterium | reverse complement strand
CGTGCTGATCTGGGCGATCTGGGGCTCGCGGCAGGCCTTCGCCGCCATTCTCCTCGGGGAAGAGGAGAGCCCTTCGCCGAGCCTGCGCTTCTTCGCCCGCGCCTGGCCGGGGATCGCCATCGCGCTCATCGGCTTCGAATTCACGATCGGCGAGATTCTCGTCAATCTGGATATGGGGGGCGCGCTGACGGCCTCGGCGGCGTTCACCATCCTCGGCTTGATCGTCGCCGTGCCCTTCATCGACACCGCCGTCAAGGGGCTGGTACGCAGCCTCTACCCGATCGGAGACGAAGAAGGAGCGGGCATCCGCGAAGCCCGGATGGCCACCCGGAAGGGGCTCGTGCGCCTGGCCCGGGTGGTGGCCGGCATCGCCGTGTTCGCGCTGCTGCTGGAGATGCTCGGGCTCGATTTCCGTACCCTGACGGAGGCCGGCCTCGGTGCGAGGCTCGCCGGCGCGACGATCAAGGTGCTGCTGGTCGTCCTGATCGCCTACGGTCTCTGGGAAACGGTCAACATCCTGGCCTCGCGCCAGCTCGCCCGGGAGCGGGCGAGTCAGGGCGGGACGGGGGTGCCGGGCGGCGAGATGGGCGGTCCGGGCGGCAGCCGGCTGGGCTCGGTGTTGCCGATCCTCCAGCGTACCGCCCAGGTCGCCATCCTGGTGCTGGCGATCCTCACCGTGCTCGGCCAGTTCGGGGTGAACATCGCGCCGCTCCTGGCCGGCGCCGGAATCCTCGGTCTGGCGATCGGCTTCGGCGCCCAGACCCTGGTGCGGGACGTGGTGTCGGGGGTGTTCTTCCTGGTCGACGATGCGTTCCGTATCGGCGAATATGTGGATATCGGCGGCACCCGCGGCACCGTGGAGAAGATCTCGATCCGTTCCATGCGTCTCAGGCATCATCGCGGGCCGCTGCACACCGTGCCCTACGGCGAGATCCAGAAGCTCACCAACTACAGCCGCGACTGGGTGATCGTGAAGCTCCGGTTCCGCGTCCCCTTCGACACCGACATCAACAAGGTGAAACGCATCTTCAAGGAGATCGGCAAGGAGCTCCTGCAGCATCCCGAATACGGGCAGGACTTCCTGCAGCCCTTCAAGAGCCAGGGCGTGCTCGATGTCGACGAGAGCGGGATCATCGTGCGCGGCAAGTTCATGACCAAGCCGGGCAAGCAGTTCACCATCCGCCGCGAGATCTACCAGGCGGTGCAGAAGAAGTTCGAGGAAGCGGGCATCGAGTTCGCCCGCCGCCAGGTGATCGTCCAGGTGCCGGGCATGGAGACCGCCGGTGCCGAGGACCGCCCGCGCCTCGAGCATGCCGCGGCCGCCGCCGCCGAGGCCGTCGCCGCCGAAGAGGAAGCGGCCGAGGCGGCGAGCGATGGCGACAGCGAGGCCCGTGACCGCGCCTGATCCGCGGCGCGGCAATTCGCAGGGCGGGCCGTGCCGACGTACTCCGAGGGATCGGCAGCGGCGAACGGGTTCGGGCATGCCGATCGTGAAACCGGAGCCGTAGGAGGCAGGGAGGGGATGGCGGCACCGGCTTTCCCGGAGCGGGTCGAGTTCCCGGCCCGTCCGAAGGAACCGGTTTCGATCGAGGTTCCCCGGCTCGTGACGGCGTACAAGGCGCGCACCGCCGCCCGGATGTCGAAGGCGCGATCGGCGATCCCGTCGCCGGCCGACAGCGCTCCGCTCGACGATCCCGCGGTACGGCCGCCCGCACCCGCGGAACCCGCGGGAGGCTGCGTTCGCGTGCGGTGTCGGATCGATCCCGGAAGGGAGCCTTCGTCGGCGCTTCTCGTTCGGCCCCGAGCCATGGCTTTCGTTGGAGCGGGAGACGGGATTCGAACCCGCGACCCCGACCTTGGCAAGGTCGTGCTCTACCCCTGAGCTACTCCCGCGATGCGGCCACCGGACGGGCCGACCGGACGCCGCCCGTATCTAGGCGATCGAGGATGCCTTGGCAAGAGTGTGGAAGGCCCCGCCGGGGTCGGGGCGAGGCTTGTAACGGGGCCTCGGACTGGCCATCTTAGCGGGCAGCGGAGCTGGGCTGCCGGCGCCTCGTCGGCGGCCCGCAACTGGTCGGGGGATGTCGCACGATGCAGATACTCGGTGGGGCCGCCGCCAGGCCCGCGGAAGGCGAGGAGATCATCAAGGACGGCGATATCGAGAGTTTCGCCCGCGACGTCATCTACGCCTCCCAGCAGGTACCGGTGCTGGTCGATTTCTGGGCCCCCTGGTGCGGCCCCTGCAAGCAGCTCACCCCGGTGCTGGAAAAGGTGGTGCGCGCCGCCAAGGGAAAGGTGCGGCTGGTCAAGATCAACATCGACGAGAACCCGGAGATCGCCCAGCAGCTCCGCATCCAGTCGGTGCCCACGGTCTATGCCTTCGTCGGCGGCCAGCCCGTGACCGGTTTCGCCGGCGCCCAGCCGGAAAGCCAGGTCCGGGCACTGGTCGAACGCCTCGCCGGGGGGCCGCTGACGGCGGATATCGACGCCGAGCTCGCGGCCGGCAAGGCGGCGCTGGAGCGGGGCGAGGCCGAAACCGCGGCCGCCCGTTTCAGCCGGGTCCTGGAGGAGGAGCCCGAGAATCCCGAGGCCCTGGGCGGCATCGCCCGGGCGCTCTTGAGCCTGGGCGAGCGCGAGGAGGCGCGCCGGCTGCTCGAGGAAGCGCCGAAGACGATCGCCGGGCATGCCGCCATCGCCGGCGCCAAGGCGGCGCTGCAGCTCGCCGAGGAAGCCGGCGACCTGCCCGAGCCGGCCGAGCTCGAGGCGCGGATCGCCGCCGATCCCGACGATTTCGAGGCCCGCTACCAGCTCGCCACCCGGCTCTTCCTGCGCGGCCAGTACGAGCCGGCGATGGACCATCTGCTGCACATCGTGAAGAAGGACCGGAGCTGGCGGGAGGATTTGGCCCGCAAGCAGCTCCTCAAATTCTTCGATGCGCTGGGCCCCACCCATCCGGCCACCGTCAAGGGGCGGCGCATGCTGTCGACGGTGCTGTTCGCCTGATGTCGGGCGCCGGCGAAACTCTGCCCGAGCACTTCGCCATCTTTCCCCTGCGCGGTGCCCTGCTGCTGCCGGGCGGAAATCTGCCGTTGCGGATCTTCGAGCCGCGCTATGTGCGGATGGTGCGCGACGCGATGCGCACCTCGGAGGTGATCGGCATGGTCCAGCCGCGCCCGCACGAGGAGCGCGAAGCGCTGCCCGCACTCTATCGCACCGGTTGTCTGGGGCGCATCACCCGGCTCGAGGAACAGGAGGAGGGCCGCTACGCCATCACCCTGACCGGCATGTGCCGCTTCGATGTGGTGGAGGAGCTGCCGGCGACCACCCCCTATCGCCAGGTGCGTGCCGATTTCGCACGCTGGCATCACGATCTGGCCCCGGCCGAGCCGCTCGACGGGGTGCGGGCACGGCTGATGCCGCGGCTGCGCACATATCTGGAGACGCTGGGCATCGAGGCCCGCTGGTCGGGGCTGGAGACGGCGCCGCTGGCGGTGCTGGTGACCACCTTGGCGATGGTGCTGCCGTTTGCGCCGGATGAAAAGCAGGCCTTCGTCGAGGCGCGGGGGCTGCCCGATCAGGCGGAGCTGCTGATCACCCTTCTGGAGATGGCGCTCGCCGGCCAGCCCGAGGACGGGCCGCCGCATTGAGTGCGAGACGAGGATTGCCGAGATGAGCGAAACCGCGACCGAGCCACCGATCGACCCCCGTCTTCTGGAGCTGCTGGTCTGTCCGCTGACCAAGGGGCCGCTGCGCTACGACCGGCAGCGCAACGAGCTCGTGAGCGAACAGGCCGGGCTGGCCTACCCGATCCGCGACGGCATCCCCATCATGCTGGTGGACGAGGCCCGCCGGCTCGGCGAGGACGAGGCGATTCCGCCGGAGCTGCGGGCGGAGGGGGGCGAGGATGGCCGCTGACCGCCGCACCCCCTGGCCCAAGGAAATCCGCGTCCATCGCGGTGAGAAGCGCCTCGAGATCGATTTCGACGACGGCGCCACCTTCAGCCTGCCGGCCGAACTGCTGCGCGTGGAAAGTCCCTCGGCGGAAGTGCAGGGCCACAGTGCCGCACAGAAGGTCACGGTGGCCGGCAAGCGCCATGTCGGCATCGTCTCGCTGGAGCCGGTGGGCAACTATGCGGTGCGCATCCTCTTCGACGACGGTCACGATACCGGCATTTATTCCTGGTCCTATCTCTACGAGCTGGGACGCGACCAGGCCGAGATCTGGGCCGCCTATCTGCGGGCGCTCGAGGAGAAGGGGCTCTCGCGCGACGGCTGAGGCGGCTCCGGCCGGTCCGCTCCGGCGGGAACCACCGGCTCGCCGATGCGCCCCAGCACCCCCAGCATGTGGGAGCGGAATTCCCGCCGGTAGACCACCAGCACCACCCAGGCGGTGGCCAGGATCAGCAGATAGGGATGGACGAACCAGCCGAGGGCGGCGAGGCCGAAATAATAGGCCCGCATGCCCCGGTTGAAATGATCGCCGGCCCGGGTCGCCACTTCCGCCGCCCGGCGCGAAAAGCTGCCCGCACCCGGGGTGTCGGGCTGCGGCACGGCACCCAGGACGATGGCCAGATAATTGAACTGCCGCAACGACCAGGTGAACTTGAAGAAGGCGTAGACGAACACCAGCACCAGGAGCAGCACCTTGAGATCCCAGACCACCGGCGGTACCTGCTCGGCGAAGGGGATGTGGCGGATCACCTGCATGGCCTTCTCGCCGGAGCCGAGGATGGCGACCAGGCCGCCGACGATCAGCACCGCGCCGGAGGCGAAGAACGAGATGTTCTGGACCAGCAGGCGAACGATGGCGATGTCGACGATACGATTCTCGCGCGTCAGCATCTGCCGCATCCAGGCCAACCGGTATTCGTGCACCCGGGCGGCCAGGGTGTTGCGGCGCACCCGCTGGCGATCCGCGTACTGCGCGTAGCCGATCCAGCAGAGAAAGAACCATAGCGGCGCCGCCAGATCGGCGAAGCCCAGCCCGGCCAGGAAATCCCGCATGTCGAGGAGCATCGTCGCCCGCCTTTCGCAATCCCGCTTCCCGGATCCCGCCGGATCGGTATGCACGGGGCGGCTCCCGCAGGGCAAGCTCGGGCTCCGAAACATATCGCCTCGGACTTGACGACCGGGAGTTTTTGTCGTCTTTGGGTTGTGGGGTACGTCGGAGGAGGGCGCTTCCCCCAGTCTCGAAAACCGCATTCGATCGCAGGCACTTACCCACAAGCTGTTGGTAAGGTTGGGGATAGCTGCGCCTGCCGTCGGCACTTGTGGACAGCCCTGTGGACGGCCACGGGAAAGCCGCGACTTGCCGCGGCCGTGCGAACGCGTGATATTGCGGCAAAAGGTCTTGCATCGCTTGAGCCGCCGGCGGGCGGTGTGAGATGCAGGTGGTCAGCCAGCAATACGTATGCCATCGACTATCTGGGAGGGTGCCATGGAGGTCGAGGTCTATCCGGTGCGGCCCGAATGGGCCGAGAAGGCCTGGATCAACGCGCAGAAGTACGAGGAAATGTACCGACGCTCGGTCGAGGATCCCGAGGGCTTCTGGGCGGAAATGGCGGACACCGTCGACTGGTACAAGAGGCCCACCCGGATCAAGGACACCTCGTTCCGCGGTGATGTCCACATCCGCTGGTTCGAGGACGGAGAGCTCAACGTCTGCTACAATTGCGTCGACCGGCATCTGGAGAGCCGCGGCGATCGGACGGCGATCCTCTGGGAGGGCGACGATCCCGCAGTCGACCGGAAGATCACCTATCGCGAGCTGCACCGCCAGGTCTGCAAGCTCGCCAATGTTCTCAAGGGCATGGGGATCGGCAAGGGAGATCGGGTCACCATCTACATGCCGATGATCCCCGAGGTGGCCTATGCGATGCTCGCCTGCGCCCGCATCGGCGCCATCCATTCGGTGGTGTTCGGTGGCTTCTCGGCGGAAAGCCTCGCCGACCGCATCAACGACTGCAAGGCGAAGCTCGTGATCACCACCGACGAGGGGGTGCGCGGCGGCCGTCGCATTCCCCTCAAGGCCAACACCGACGAGGCTCTCACGAAATGCGACCCGGCGGTGAAGACACTGGTGTTCCGCTATACCGGCGCCGATGTCGCCTGGAAGGAAGGGCGGGATTTCGACGCCGGGCCGTTGATGGCGGAAGCCTCCGAGGACTGCCCGCCCGAGCGGATGAACGCCGAGGATCCGCTCTTCATCCTCTATACCTCGGGCTCCACCGGCAAGCCCAAGGGGGTGCTGCACACCACCGGCGGCTATCTGGTGTATGTGGCGCTCACCCACCGCTACGTGTTCGACTATCACGACGGTGACATCTACTGGTGCACCGCCGATGTCGGCTGGGTGACCGGTCACAGCTACATCGTCTACGGGCCGCTCTGCAACGGGGCCACCACGCTGGTGTTCGAGGGGGTGCCCAACTACCCCACATTCTCCCGGTTCTGGGAGGTGGTCGACAAGCACGGGGTCAATATCTTCTACACCGCACCCACCGCGATCCGGGCGCTGATGCGCGAGGGCGACGAATGGGTGAAGAAGACCTCGCGCAAGAGCCTCAAGCTCCTGGGCACGGTGGGCGAGCCGATCAATCCCGAGGCCTGGCGCTGGTATTACGAGGTCGTCGGCGAGGAGCGTTGCCCGATCGTCGATACCTGGTGGCAGACCGAAACCGGCGGCATCCTGATCACCCCGCTGCCCGGGGCCATCGCCCTCAAGCCGGGCTCTGCCACCAAACCCTTCTTCGGGGTGCGGCCCGCCATCGTCGATAACGAAGGCAACATCCTCGAAGGTCCCTGCGAGGGCAATCTCGTCATGCTCGATTCCTGGCCCGGGCAGATGCGCACCGTGTTCGGCGACCATCAGCGCTTCGTGCAGACCTATTTCAGCACCTTCGAGGGCATGTACTTCACGGGTGACGGTGCGCGGCGCGACGAGGACGGCTACTACTGGATCACGGGCCGGGTCGATGACGTGATCAATGTCTCCGGCCACCGGCTGGGCACCGCCGAGGTGGAGAGCGCGCTGGTCGCCCATCCCGCGGTGGCGGAGGCGGCGGTGGTCGGCTTCCCGCACGACATCAAGGGCCAGGGCATCTATTGCTACGTGATCCTGGTCGAGGGGGTCGAGCCCAGCGAGGAGCTCAGGAAGGAACTGGTGCAGCAGGTCCGCAAGGAGATCGGGCCGATTGCCACCCCGGACGTCATCCAGTTCGCGCCGGGTCTGCCCAAGACCCGCTCGGGCAAGATCATGCGCCGCATCCTCAGGAAGATCGCCGCCGACGAATACCAGCAGCTCGGCGATACCAGCACGTTGGCCGATCCCTCGGTGGTCGAGCTTCTGGTGCAGGAGCATCTGCGCCTCGAGGGCAAGGCCTGAACCGCTTCGCCGAGGGACGCGTCGGAGAGGGGCCCGCGGGCCCCTTTCCAGCATCGCCCGCCGGTATCATGCTGCGGTGACGGTGAGAATCTCCGGCGCCCGCCATGGTGCGGCCGGAGCCCAGTGAAGCGACCGCCATGGACGAGCTGTTCGCCCGCAACCGGGCCTGGGCCGAGCGGATGCGCGCCCGGGATCCCGAGTTCTTCACGCGGCTGGCCGGACAGCAGGCGCCCCGTCTGCTGTGGATCGGCTGCGCCGACAGCCGGGTGGCCGCCAACCAGCTCCTCGACCTCGATCCGGGCACGGTGTTCGTCCACCGCAACATCGCCAATCTGGTGATCCACACCGACATCAACATGCTCTCGGTGCTGCAGTTCGCGGTGGAGATCCTGCGCGTGCCCCAGGTCGTGGTCTGCGGCCATTACGGCTGCGGCGGGGTACGAGCGGCGATGGCCGACCGCCAGCTCGGCCTGATCGACAACTGGCTGCGCCACATCAAGGATGTCTACGACCAGCATGCGGCGGAGCTCGACGGCATCGCCGATCCCGGTCGCCGCGAGGACCGTCTCGTCGAGCTCAACGTCCTGCACCAGACCCTGCATGTGGCACGCAGCACGGTGGTGCAGAACGCCTGGGCGGACGGGCGGCGGCTGGAGATCCGGGCCTGGGTCTATGGCCTCGAGGATGGCCTGCTGCGTGATCTCGGCTATCGGGTGCGCGGTCCCGAGGAGATCGGTGCCATCTATCGCATGATGGGCGGCGGCGTCACCTGAGCGCCGATGCCCGGCGGGCCGGAGCCAGCGCCGCCTCCTCGACCCGGATACGCCAGGCCAGCAGCGCCAGATTGAGACCGCCGAAGACAAGCGCCAGCCCCCAGGCGCCATAGGCCAGGGGCAGCAGCGGGATCTCCAGGGCGACGATGGCATAGTTGGGATGCCGCAGCCATCGATAGGGGCCGTGATCCACCGCGGTGCTGCCGGGCAGTACCAGGACGCGGGTGGTCCAGTGCGCACCGAGACTGCGGATCACCCAGAGGCGCAGGGGCTGCAGCGCCAGATAGGCCAGCAGCAGGAGCGGGCTGCCGGATCGGTCCCAGGGGATCAGCACGAGGAGGCCGACGAGCCAGCCCAGATGCAGCAGCACGAACAGCGGGTAATGGCCGGCGCCATGTTCGACCGCGCCCCGTTGCCGGAGGCGGCGGGTGTTGCGGGCGGCATGCAGGAGTTCGGCCAGGCGCTGCAGGCCGACCAGCAGGACGGCCCAGAGGATGCTCACGGCGGCTGCTCCAGAAGCGCGAAACCGGCGGTGAAGCCGGGCCCCAGCGCCAGCGCCAGGGCCCGCTGCCAGGAGCGCCGGGCCATCAGGCGCTGCAGCACCAGCAGTACCGACACGGCCGAGACATTGCCCACTTCCCGCAGCACCGCGGCCGCCATCTCGGCATCGGCCTCGGGCATTTCCAGGGCCTCGCGCAGCGCCTGCAGCACCTTGGCGCCGCCGGGATGGACGGCGAATGCGTCGATCCCGGCCAGCTCGTGCCCGTGGCGGGCGAGAAAGGCGGCGGCCGCCGGCCGCACCGCGGTTCGCGCGATCTCCGGGATGGCCGGGGAGAACAGCACTCCCAGCCCGTCGTCCTCGATCCGCCAGCCCATCACATCGAGGCTGTCGGGCATGCGGTGCTCGCCGCTCGCCGCCACCGCCGGCCCTTTCGCCGTGGTCGACAATAGCAGGGCCGCTGCGGCATCGCCGAACAGGGCGCAGGCCACCAGATTGGCCTTGCTGGTATCTTCGCGGCGCAGGGCCAGACTGCAGAGCTCGGTGACCAGCAGCAGTACCCGCGTTCCCGGGCGGGCGCGGGCCAGGGTGGCGGCGCGGCCCAGCCCGAGAATGCCGCCGGCGCAACCGAGACCGAACAGCGGGGTGCGTTCGACATCGTTGCGCAGTCCCAGCCGTTCGGCGAGCCGGGCATCGAGGCTCGGGGCGGCGATGCCGGTGGAGGTGACGCAGACCACCGCGTCGATCTCCCCGGCGTCCAGCTCCAGCCGTCCCAGCAGACGCTCCGTGGCCGCGCCCAGGAGGCGTTCGGCATGCGCCACGAACAGCCGGTTGCGTTCGGCGAAGCCGGCTCCCTCCAGATACCAGGTGAGGGGCATGCAGCAGCGGCGGGTGGCGATGCCGGCATGCTCGTAGAGCGCCAGCAGGCGGTCGAGGCCGGGCAGGCGGCCGCGAAAGAGCCGCGCCGCCGCCTCCCGGGCGGCGGTCTGCCCCAGCACATGCTCGGGAAAGGCGGCCTCGATACCGGCGATACGGGCCGGTCGGTCCGCGTCCATGGCCGCTGCTCCGCCGCTCAGACGCCTTCCAGACGGTCGGCCAGAATGGCGCCGCGGGCGGCCATGCAATAGAGCCCGCAATGATGGGCGATTTCGCGCGGATGGGCGGCGGTCGGCGGCAGACCGAGCTCCGCTGCCATCTCCCGTGGCAGATCGTAGGTGGCGGTGGCCGGCTCGTAGACGACGATGTCGCGGAGGCTCGGCATCATGCCGTGATTGCGGGCGGACAGCAGGGTGAGCACCAGATCCATGACGCAGATGTCCGTGCAGATGCCGACCGTGACCAGCGCATGCAGACGCTCGCGATTGACCCAGTCGACCAGGCGATTGACGAAGGCCCCGTGGGTGCCGCGCACCACCGCCGGCTCGATGGCGCCGACAAAGCCGTTGATGCAGTCCTTGCGGATCAGCACCGCATCGGGATGGTCCTCGAGCCAGGCCAGGGCCGGGACGAGATTCTCCTCGCCGGTACCGCGGATGCAGTGGGGCGGATAGGGCGGCTCCGGCCGGTCCGGCTCGTGAGTGTCGAGGAAGGCCAGCACCGCCTGCCGTCGCTCGAGGAAGGCCCGGGCCAGCCGGTCGGTCTCCTCGACCATCGCCCGGATCCGGGCATCGGGTGCCGGTGGTGCGAGATTGCCCGCCCCCGGCGTGCAGAAGCCGTTGACCTCGTCGACGATCACCAGACCCGAGGCTTCCGCCGGAACCGTATAGGAGACGAGGGCGATGGGCATCTCCTGCCGCAATTCCGTCAACAGACGCGCGCTCTCGTGCATGGCAGCTTCTCCCCGCGATTCCGATGCTCCGCCGATTCCCGGAAACTGCGCGCGATGCGGGTCGCGTTCAAGGCCGGCGGGCCGGTTGACAGACCGGTCTCGGCAGCGCTTTGTCGGGGGCGGGAACGGGAGATGGGGCGATGAAAGTCGGAATCGCGGGCTGCGCCGGGCGCATGGGCCGTGCAAATCTGCGGGAAGTGCTGCAGACCGCGGGAGTGGAGCTCGTGGGTGGCGTCGAGCGTCCCGGTCACGAGGCGATCGGGCGCGATCTCGGCGAGCTGGCGGGACTCGAAGCGCCGGGCCTTAGGGTGGGAGAGGATTTCGCGGCACTGGCGCAGCGGGCCGATGTGATCATCGAATTCTCCTCGCCCGAGGCCACTCTCGCCCATGCCCGCCTCTGCGCGGAACAAGGCTGTGCCCATGTGATCGGCACCACCGGCCTGTCGGCCGAGCAGGAGGCGGCGCTGCGCGAGCTGGGACGGCGCATCGCCATCGTCTGGGCGCCCAACATGAGCCAGGGCGTCAACCTGCTGATGGCGCTGGTGGAGCAGGTGGCGCGGGCACTCGATGCCGGGTTCGACATCGAGGTGCTGGAGATGCATCACCGGCACAAGGTGGACGCCCCTTCGGGCACCGCCTTGGCGCTGGGACGGGCGGCCGCCCGCGGGCGCGGGATCTCCCTGGAGGAACATCGGATCGAGACCCGCTGGGGCCAGACCGGGCCGCGGCCCGAGGGAGCCATCGGCTTCGCCGTACTGCGCGGCGGCGATGTGGTGGGCGATCACAGTGTCATCTTCGCCGGT
>JALSRW010000341.1 GCA_026984595.1 Alphaproteobacteria bacterium | reverse complement strand
CCAGCGCTTCGCGGAGATTGCGCTCGAGAGTGGTGAGGAAGCGCTGCCGCGTGCGCCGCGACTTGGTCACGATGTCCGGGGCGACGAGCGCCAGCACCATACCCGGCCTGCTGTCGATCATGGACGGCCATCCGTTGCAAACCATGCGAGGCCCGGCCGGGGCGGACCCCGGCCGGGCGGATCCCGCCTGTTGTGGGCGCCGTCCCGCCCGCTGACAAGGCCTCCGCCGCGCCGGACCCGGTCAGACGCCGCTCGCGCCGGCCGCCGCCCGCAGCGCCTGATCGAGATCGGCGATGATGTCCTCCACGGTCTCGATGCCGATCGACAGCCGGATCACCTCGGGACCGGCCCCGGCGGCGCGCTGCTGCTCGGGGGTGAGCTGGCGATGGGTGGTGGAGGCGGGATGGATGATCAGCGAGCGGGTGTCGCCGATGTTGGCGACATGCGAAAGGAGCTCGCAGTTGTCGACCACCCGCACGCCCATCTCGTAGCCCCCCTTGACGCCGAAGGTGAAGACGCCGCCGAGGCCGCGCGGGCAATATTTGTCGACCGCGGGCGTGCGATTCTGTGGCAGCCTCGCGTAGGACACCCACTCCACCGCCGGATGCTCGGCGAGGAAGGCCGCCACCCGGTCGCTGTTGGCGACGACGCGGTCCATACGCAGCGGTAGCGTCTCGATGCCCTGGAGGATCAGGAAGGCGTTGAAGGGTGACAGACAGGGGCCGAGATCCCGCAGCCCCATGGCCTTGCACCGGATCGAGAAGGCGAAATCGCCGAAGGTCTCGGCGAAGCGGAGCCCGTGATAGGATGCGCAGGGCTCGGTCATCAGCGGGAACTTGTCGTTCCGAAACCAGTCGAAGCGGCCGCTTTCGACGATGATGCCGCCGATCGAATTGCCCTGTCCGCCCATGTATTTGGTCAGGGAATGGACGATGATGTCCGCCCCCCATTCGAAGGGGCGGCACAGATAGGGCGAGGGCAGGGTGTTGTCGACGACGAGCGGGATGCCGTGCTCGTGGGCGATCTCGGCGATGGCCTCGATATCGGCGACGATACCGTCGGGATTGGAGGCGCTTTCGATGAAGATCGCCTTGGTGCGCTCGGTGATCGCCCCGCGGAAGTTCCCGGGTTCGCGAGGATCAACGAAATCCACCTTCCAGCCGAATTGCGGGTAGCTGTGGGTCATCTGGTTGATGGAGCCGCCATAGAGCCGGTTGGAGGCCACCAGATGGTCGCCCGTCTGCATCAGATTGGCGAAGGCCAGCACCTGGGCGGCGTGACCGGAAGCGGTGGCGCAGGCGGCCGTGCCGCCCTCGAGTGCGGCCACCCGCTCCTCGAGCACCGAAACGGTGGGGTTGGTAAGCCGCGAATAGATGTTGCCGAACTGCTGCAGATTGAACAGCGAGGCGGCATGATCGACATCGTCGAAGACATAGGAGGTGGTCTGGTAGATGGGCACGGCGCGGGCGCCGGTGGTGGGATCGGGTGCCGCACCGGCGTGCACCGCGAGGGTCTCGAAACCGTAGTTCGAAAAAGCCGTCATTCGGGATCCCCTTTCGTAGCCCGGCGGGTCAGCCCGCCCTTCTTCTGTTTGAGCTGAACGGCGCGGCCGCGCTTGGCGGAGATCACCCGGCGATTGACGCCGAGCCACCCGATCTCGCCGAACAGCCGGCCGTATTCGATCTTGGGACAGCGATCCATCACCACATCCAGCCCCGCGGCCCGGGCTTTCTCGGCCGCCTCGTCATGGCGCACTCCGAGCTGCATCCACACCACCTTGGCGCCGACCCGGATGGCCTCCTCGACGATCGGCGGCGCCTCTTCCGAACGACGGAAGATCTGCACCATGTCCGGCACCTCGGGCAGCGAAGCGAGATCGGGATAGACCGTCTCGCCGAGGATCTCCTTGCCGGCATGGCGCGGATTGACCGGGAAGATGCGGTAGCCCTTGTTCCGCAGATAGAGCATGGCGAAATAGGAGGGTCGCATGTCGTTGGCCGAGGCGCCGACCATGGCGATGGTCTTCACCCGTTCCAGAATGCGGCGGATATGGGCATCATCGTACACGAGCGGATCGTTGGTTGCCATATTCTGCACCGGAAACGCGTTGTTCCAGCCACATCATAGGGGAAGGACCGCCAGCCCGCCAGCCCTTCGCTATCCCTTGACCGCACCGAGGGTCAGCCCGTGCACGATGTAGCGTTGGGCGACGAGGGCGAGGAGCACCGGCGGCACCATGGCGATCAGCGAGCGCACGGCGACGAACCAGAACTGGACGCCGCGGGTGTCCACCCCGCCGGCGATGTGCACCGGCAGGGTGGCGGCCCTCTTGATGGTGAGGATCACGGCGAAGAGATATTCGTTCCAGGCGAAGGCGAACATGATCAGGGCGGAGGCGGCGATCGCCGGTGCCGCCAGCGGCAGGGCCACCCAGAAGAAGGCCTTGACATGACCGGCGCCATCGACGAGCGCCGCCTCCTCGAGCTCCACCGGCAGATCGTAGAAGGTCTGGCGGCAGATGACGACCACGAAGGGCAGCACGAAGGTGGCCGAGACCAGGGTGAGAGCCAGACGGGTATCGAGCAGGTCGAAGGTCGAGAACAGGATGAAAAAGGGCACGGCGGTGGCCACCGGCGGCAGCACCCGCTGGGAGAGGAACCAGATGGTGAGATCCTTGTTGGGTACCGTGAAGAAGCGGAAACGGGCCAGGGCGTAGGCGGCCGGCACCCCCAGCAGGAGGGCGATGGTCACCGCCGAAAGGGAGATGACGGAGCTGTTGGCCAGCGCGTTGTAGGCCTCGGGGGTGCCGAGCTGCAGCCGCCAGTTGTCGAGGGTCGGGGTGAAATCCCAAAAGGGGATGCCGAGGCCGGTGACGGTGAAGGTCTCGACCGGGCGGCGCAGGCTGTTGGACACCGCCCAGTAGAGCGGAAAGAAGAAGAACAGCACGACCAGCAGTGCCACCAGCGACCAGAAGGCATCGGCCAGGCGCGAACGTCCGATCATCGCGGCACCCCTATTCGTAGCTCGTGCGCAGGCGGCGGAAGAACAGCGTGACGATGACCATGACCGCGATCAGCAGCAGAAAGGCCAGCGCCGAGGCGTAGCCGAAATCGTTCATCTTGAAGCCGCGATTGAAGGCCAGATAGCTGTAGGACTGCGTGGCGATGCCCGGCCCGCCCTTGGTCAAGGTGGCGATGATGTCGAACAGCTTGACCGCTTCGGCGAAGCGCAGCAGCAGCACGATCACGATCACCGGCTTGAGAATGGGCAGGATCACCCAGCGCCAGATCTCCCATTGGGAGTTGGTGTCCAGCAGTGCCGTCTCGATCATCTCCTGGGGGATGCCCTGCAATGCCGCGAGGAACACGAGGAAGCAGAAGGGCGTCCACTGCCAGAGATCGACGATGATGATCGAGACCAGCGCCCAGTTCGGATCGGACAGCCAGGGAATGCCGGTCCAGGAAAGCGGGCCGCCGAGTTCGTAGAAGATGGTGAAGAACAGATAGCCCACGGCCACCGGGGTGGCGAAAATGGGCAGGATCATCACCGAGCGCAGGAAGCCGCGCGCATAGAGGCGGCGATTGAACAGCCAGGCGAGAGCGAGGCCGAGCAGGATCTCGGTGCCGACCGCGACCACGGTGAAGACCACCGTCACCCGCACCGCTTCCCGGACCTCCTCGTCGCGAAACGCCCGCAGATAATTCTCGAAGTTGTTCCAGGTGAAGCTGGTCGAAAGCTCGCGGATCACCTTGGTGCGGGTCCGCGGCGTGCCGTCGGGTCTGAGTACCGGCGTACCGTCGGGTTTCAGCACCGGCACTTTCTCGCGGCCGGTGATCACCACCTTGCGCTCGACCTTGTGGAGGCTGAGATAGAGCGAGTAGCCGAGCGGGAAGATCGTGAAGGAGAGCACCCACACCACCGCCGGCAGCAGGAACAGGAACTTGATGCGTGCAGTCCAGCGGATCATGCTCGGGGCACCACGCAGAAAGCTCGACGAGCCGGTGCCCGGACCGGCAGGCCGGAGGGGTGGCGGCGAGAAACGGGCCGGGAAGGGACCGGGCCGGCCGCGGCACGGCCCGGTCCGGGCACCCGGTCAGCCTTCGAAGCCAATGGCTTCCTGGTACTGCTTCAGGATCCTGTCACGGCCGAGGCGATCGGTGATCTCTTCCCAGACCTTGGCGGTGTCGTCGAGCGCTTCCTTGGCGGTCTTCTCGCCGCTCATCGCCGCCGACAGGTTCTTGTCCATGATGTCCCAGTATTCGGGCGTACCCTCGATACGCAGGTAGGGAAGCATCGTCTCGGCCGTGAAGTTGTCGTAATAGGCCTTCAGGTAATCCTGCACGTCGTTGGGATCCCAGCCGGCCTTGACGTAATCCTCGAGTTTGGCTTCGCCGACCGGTTCGAGGAACTGGTACTTGAAGCCCGGATCGACGCCGGTCCAGCCGTTGTTGGCGTTCCAGATGGACACCGGCTTGATGGCCATCAGCGAAAGGAAGGAGTAGGCGGCTTCGGGATTGGAGGAGAATGCCGAGATCACGCCGTGCCAGGAGCCGCCGGTGGTGTTGCCGACGGGCTGCGGATCGTCGGTCTCCACCCACTGCTGTTTTTCCATGTCCCAATATTTGTCCGAGCCGGGCAGCACGGAGGCGGCGCAGTTGCCCTGGATCTTGCTGCGCGAGGTGTCCTGGCACAGCGAACCGACATCGCCCCAACTGAAGACGAACACGCTCTTGCCGCGCAGGAAGTAGTCCCAGGCCTCGCCCAGCGACCAGCCGACCTGCGCCGAAGGACCGGTCTTGGCCAGCTCCTGCAGGAACTCGAGCGCCGCCACGTGGCCCGGGCTGTTGATCAGCGGCTTCATGTCGGTGGGATCGAACCAGTAGACGCGGTGGTAGCGATCCAGCTTTTCTCCCGGGGTGATGGCGAAGGGCGCCGACAGGGACTGGAAGTGGTAGAGGCCCTGCTCGCCCACCTTGAGATGGAGTACGATGCCGCTGTCGGGTTCGGGATCGTTGGCGTCGAAATTCTTGCCGTTGAAGAAGCGGGCGATATCCAGGAGCTGCTGCCAGGTCCTGGGCGGTACCGGCATGTCGTAGCCGACTTCCTTCTTGAACGCGGCCTGCCATTTCGGATCGTTGAGCAGGTCGCGCCGGTAGTAGAGTACCTGCCCGTCGGCATCGTTGAGGGTGCCGTAGCCGACCCCTTTCCAGGTGTAGAGGGTGCGCAGCGAATCCGGCATGGAATCGTATGTCCACTTCGGAAAATCGCCGCTCGCCATATAGTCGTCGATGGGCAGGATGTAGTTGCCGGAGATCAGATCGCCGTAGAAGAAGGCGGCGACGACGACCGCATCGTAGAGGCCCGTGCCCTGCCGCAGATCGAGCATCATCTTGGCGTAGAGATCGGTGATCGGCACCAGCGCCACGTCGAGCTTGCCGCCCGAGAGCTCCTCCCAGACCGGGCGCAAGGCCATGATCGGGCCGGAAATGCCACCCTTGGGCCCGGAATCGAGGGTGAGAATGGTGATGTTGACCCCTTCGAAGGGCTTCTGGTCGGGACCGAAGAGGGCGCCGAGCTCCTCGCGCGAGGTCTCGATCACCGCATTGTCGTAATCGGGCCCCAGCTTCAACAGCACCGAGCCGTCGTCGCGCCACTCGACGTACTGGCCGGCGACGGCGCTGCCCGCGAGAAGGGCCGTGATCGCCGCTCCAGCGAGCCATGTTCGAAGAGATCGCATGCCAAACCTCCCTGGTTTCTCGGGCACGTTTCTGCTGCGTGCCAACGGAGCGGCATTATGCGCGACACGCTTGCGAAATCAAACACTCTCGGGCGGCCGTCTCAAAGCCCGGCGGGACCCTTTTTCAGGCGCATGACGGTGGCGATGATCTCCGCCACCGCTTCGTAATGGGCCTGGGGGATGAACTTGCCGATCTCGCTGCTGCCGTGCAGCAGGCGGGCGAGGGGCGGGTTCTCGACGATCGGCACGCCGTGCTCGCGGGCGATCTCGCGGATCTTCAAGGCCACCAGATCGGTGCCCTTGGCCAGCACCTTGGGAGCCGGCGTCTCCTCGGGCACATAGCGCAGGGCCACCGCGTAATGGGTCGGGTTGGTGATCACCACCGTGCTCTGCGGAACCTCGGCCATCATCCGCTGCCGGGCCCGCTCCATGCGCAGTGCCCGCAGCCGCTGGCGGATCATCGGATCGCCCTCGGTTTCCTTGTGTTCGTCCTTGAGCTCCTGGCGCGTCATGCGCATTTCCCGCATGTGGCTCGCGCGCTGCCAGGCATAGTCGGCGGCGGCGATGATCATCACGGCGATGGTCATGGCCAGCAGCAGGCGCAACGACAGGCTGGCGAGATAGCCGACCGAGGATACCAGTGGCAGGGCGGGCACGGCCTCGAGCCGGCCCGCTTCGGGCATCAGTACCACCGCGGCGGCGAGGCCGGCGAAGGCGATCTTGGCGATGTTCTTGACGAGCTCGGCCAGGCCCTTGAGGGAGAAGATCCGCGACAGGCCGCGTGCCGGCGAAATGCGCTCCAGCTTCGGAACGACCGCCTGGCCGTTCCAGACGATCGCATGCTGCACCGCCGAGGCCAGCACCGCCGCCACCGTCATCGCTCCGACCGGGACCATCACCAGCAGCAGCCCCGCGCGCAACGCATGGCCGATCGCCGAAGAGAGCGGCGACTGTTCGGGGCCGACATCGCGCACCGCCTCGAAGGGGATCCGTAAGAGCTGCTCGAGCGGCGCCAGCCCGTACCCGCCGCCGACGCCGAACAGCAGCAATCCGGCCGCGAACAGGAACAGGCTGGAGATCTCGCGGGAACTCGGGACCTGACCGCGCTCGCGAGCCTGATCGAGCCGCCGTTGCGTCGGTTGTTCGGTCTTTTCGCCCTGTTCCTTGCGTTCCTCGGCCATCGCTGGCGCTCAGCCGGCGAAGGGGGCGATGCTGGCCTGCACGCCCTCGAGGAACACCCGGCCCCCGGCGGCGAAGCCCACGAGCAACGCACCGATGGCGGCCAGCACCTGCAGCGGCATGGCGATGAAGAACACCTGGATTCCGGGTACCAGACGGGAAAAGAAGCCGAAGGTCAGATTGATCACCGTGGTCACCAGGATCACCGGTGCCGCGATCCGGACCGCCGCCACGAACAGGTCGGTCGAGGCGCGTATCAGGAGATCGGCGAAATCGGCCGCCGGATAGGCGGTGAGCTGGGGGGTGACGGCGAAGCTGTGGGCGAGACCCGCCAGCAGATAGTGGTGACCGTCGACCACCAGCAGCAGGGTGAGGCCGGCGGTGGTCAGGAAATTGCTGGTAATCGCACTCTGCGTTCCCTCGTGGGGATCGAAGAAGGCGGCGGCGGACAGCGCCGATTGCAGGGCGATGACGGTGCCGGCGAGGTTCATGGCCGCCAGAGCGAAGCGCGCGGCGAGGCCCAGGGCGGTGCCGATCAGCAGCTCCTGCAGCAACGCCAGGAGCAGCATCGCATCGTCCAGGGGGCGGGCCAGCTCCACCCCCACCACCGGCACCAGCACGAGGGTGACGGCCAGGGCCAGGGCGAGACGGATGCGGGGCGAGACGAAGGCCTCGCCGAAGGCCGGCAGGACCATGATGCAGCCGCCCACACGGGCGAACACCAGGGCCGCCGCCGTCAGCTCCAGCACCAGCGCATCGCCGAGCATGCCCTTCAGCCGAGCCCCAAGGTGCCGATGCGATTGTAGAGCCGCTCGCCGAAGCTCTCCAGCGTCGCCCACATGAAGGGGAGGGAAAAGGCCAGGGCGGCGAAGATGGCGGCCATCTTCGGCACCAGGGTGAGGGTCAGTTCCTGGATCTGGGTGAGGGCCTGCAAGAGCGACACGGCGAGGCCCACCACCAGCGCCGCGAGCAGCGGCGGTCCGCCGATCATCATGGCCACCCAGATGGTTTCGCGGGCGAGGTCGAACACCGTTTCGGCAGTCATCGCAATCCTCGATTGATGGCCGGGCAATCCTCGAGCGATGGCCGGCTTGCCGGGCGGGGCGGAGAGCAGAGGGCCGTGCCGCCGCCCGCCCGCCGGCGCACCGTGGAAGAGGGGCGCGGCGCCGCGCCCTCGGCTCAGATCGGCATGCGCATGATTTCCTGATAGGCGGCGACCACCCGGTCGCGGATGGCGGTCACCTCCTTGAGGGTCATCTCGGCAGCGGTCACCGCTTCCACCACGCTCTGCACATCGGCCTTGCCGACGAGGCCGCGGCTGGAGACGGTCTCGCCGGTTCGCAGGGCGGCTTCGGCGCTGGCAAGCTGGCTCTCGAGGAAGGCGGCGAAGCTGGAGCCGCCGGCGGCTTCGGCGCCGTCGGCCCGGCCGTCTCGGCCGAGGGTCGAACCGGCAGCGCCGGTGAGCAGCTTGGCGACGGAAAGATCGGTCATGGCGATTTCGTCTCCTCGGTCGGATACGGCGTTCAGCGCAGCAGATCGATGGTCCGCTGCAGCATGTCGCGGGCCGAACGCAGCACGCTGAGATTGGCCTCGTAGGAGCGTTGCGCCTCGCGCATGTCCATCAGCTCGATCAGCGGATTGACGTTCGGGAACTTCACGTAGCCCCGCTCGTCGGCGGCCGGGTGCTGGGGCAGGTAGCGCAGGACGAAGTCGGAGCGGTCGACATCGTAGCGGCGGACGGTCACGAGCTCGGCGCCGGTGGCGCGGTCGAGCTTGCTGGCGAAGGAAATGACCTTGCGTCGGTAGGGATCGCCGCCGGGTGTCGAGGCGGTGGCCTGGGCATTGGCCAGGTTCTCGGCCACCACCCGCAGGCGGGAGGCCTGGACCCGCATTCCCGAAGCCGCGACGGTCAACGAATTTTCGAGTTCCATGGCCGGCCTCTCCTAGGATCGGTCTGCGTTCGACGCACCGCCTCAGCGGGGACTGGCGACGGCGGTTTCGAACATTGCCCGGAATTTGCGAAAGAGACTGGTCGCGAGGGCATAGTCGCGTTCGGTGGCCGCCAGCTTCTGGACCTCTTCGGCCAGGACGACCGCGTTGCCGTTGGGCGCGACATCCTCGGAACGGACTACCCGCGCTTCGGCCGTGATCCGCGGCGGAGCGGCCCCCAGGTGGCGGGGATCGGTGCGCCGCAAGGCCTCCGGCGCCGTCCCCGCGAGGCGGCGGGAAAGCAGCCGTTCGAAGCTGGTCTTGTCGAGATCGCGCGGCGCGTAGCCGGGAGTGTCAGCATTGGCCACGTTCTGGGCGAGGATATTGAAGCGCGCGCCGAGCCAGCGTTGCCTGGCGGAAAGGAGGGCGAAAAGCGAGTTGGTCTGCATCGGGGCTCCCGGCGCTCGGATCTGCGACTGTGTCCTCGGTTGCAGCTTTACCTCGGCAGAGTTAACAAGCCCTTAAGAGATCGGCGTTAGGCTGCTGCGCGAACCGTAGCGGAGAAACCGATGCTCTATCTCACACGCAAGGCGGGCCAGGCGGTGATCATCAACAACACGATCGAGGTCCGGGTGGTCGAAGTGCGGGGGCGCAGCGTCAAGCTGGGCTTCGCCTTTCCGGCCAATGCCTCGGTGTTGCGCGAGGAAGTCTACCGCCAGATCGAGGCCGAGAACGCGGCTGCCGCCACCACCGCGCGCAGGCTTTCGCATCTGGTCGGCCATGTCGCCGGAAGCTCGCCGAGCGAGGCGGAGAGCTGAGGGGCGGCGGATGACGGAGACCGGCAGCGACCGGCAGAACGGGCGGGAGGGAACGGCGGACGGCCCGCGCGAGCCGCCGGTGGCCATCGTCATGGGCAGTCGCAGCGATTGGCGGACGATGGAGGCCGCGGCCCGGACGCTGACCGCGCTGGAAGTCGGGCATCGGGTGCGCATCGTCTCCGCCCATCGCACCCCGGAGCGGCTGTTCGCCTTCGCCCGGGGGGCCAGCGCCGCCGGCATCCGGGTGATCATCGCCGGTGCCGGAGGTGCCGCGCATCTGCCCGGCATGATCGCTTCGCTCACTCCCTTGCCGGTACTCGGGGTGCCGGTGGAGAGCCGGGTTCTGCGGGGCGTGGACAGCCTTCTCTCGATCGTCCAGATGCCAGCCGGCGTGCCGGTCGGGACATTGGCCATCGGTACCGCCGGGGCCACCAATGCGGCCCTGTTGGCCGCCGCCATCCTGGCTCTCGAGGACGAGGGGCTGGCCGCCCGCTACGCCGCCTGGCGGGAGCGACAGACGGCCGGGGTCGCCGAAACTCCGCAGGATCGAGATTGAAGGATGGGGCTTCCGCCGGGCGCGGTGATCGGCATTCTGGGCGGCGGTCAGCTCGGCCGGATGACGGCCATGGCCGCCGCCCGGCTCGGCTATCACTGCCACATTTTCTGTCCCGAGGCCGATGCACCCGCGGCCGAGGTGGCCCGGGCCGCCACCGTCGCCGCCTATGACGATCTCGCTGCGCTGGACGGCTTCGCCGGCAGCGTCGATGTGGTGACCCTGGAGTTCGAGAACGTGCCGCGCGAGGCCGTCGCCCGGCTCGCCGGAAAAGTGCCGGTGCGGCCGTCCGCCGAGCTGCTCGCCATCACCCAGGACCGGCTCGCCGAAAAGCGTTTTCTCGCGGCGCTGGGGGTGCCCGTCGCCGATTTCCACGCCGTCGAGGCCGAGGCCGACATCGCCGCCGCCCGCCGGGCCTGTGGCGGCCGCTGCATCCTGAAATCGCGGCGCTTCGGTTATGACGGCAAGGGGCAGGTGATGGTCGGCCCGGAGCTGCCCGTCGGCGAGGCCTGGCGCCTGCTCGGGCGGGTCCCGGCGATCGCCGAGGCGGTGGTCGATTTCCGGCTCGAGATCTCGGTGCTGACGGCGCGCGCCGCCGACAGCCGCATGGCCAGCTACGAGCCGGCGGCCAACCGTCACGAGGGCGGCATTCTCCGCGTCAGCACGGTGCCGGCGCCGATCGCCCCGGCACTCGCGGCCGAGGCGGTGCAACTCGCGGAACGTATCGCCGTGGCCCTCGATCTGGTCGGTCTGCTGGCGGTCGAGATGTTCCTCGCCGACGACGGTCGGCTGCTGGTCAACGAGCTCGCGCCGCGTCCGCACAATTCCGCCCACTGGACGCTGGATGCGGCCGAGACCAGCCAGTTCGAGCAGCATGTGCGGGCGGTCTGCGGGCTGCCGCTGGGACGGACCGTGCGTCTCGCCGACGCGGTGATGACCAATCTGATCGGAGACGAGGTGGAACGGGCCACCGCCTGTCTCGAGCAGCCCGGAATGCGTCTGCATCTCTACGGCAAGACGGAAGTGCGGCCGGGGCGCAAGATGGGACATGTCACCCGTCTCTTGCCGCTTTCCT
>JALSRW010000340.1 GCA_026984595.1 Alphaproteobacteria bacterium | reverse complement strand
AGGCCTTCGAGGCCGGCGTTCAGCTCACGGACAATCCCCACCCCTTCGACACCGTCGATCATCTCGCCTGGGAAAACGGCTGGTTCGCGGCGCGCGACCGCCGTCGCGGCGGCTGAGCCGGGACGCCGTCGCGCCTCACCTGCAGCTCGGCACACTTCCCGCGGCGCCGGAGCGCCAGCCCCTGCCGGGCGGGCCCTCGCCGCAGCCTGCCAGCTCCAGGCGCGCCTCAGCGCCGCTCGAGCTCGACGTTCGCGAGCAGCTCGAGCGCGCGCAGCACCGCCGAGTGGTCCCAGCCGGCGCCGCCGTGGGCCCGGCAGGCGTTGAACAGCTCCTGGCAGGTGGCGGTGTTGGGAAGCGAAAGCCCCATCTCCCGCGCCCCCTCAAGGGCGAGCCTGAGGTCCTTCTGATGCAGCTCGATCCGAAAGCCGGGTTCGAAGTTGCGCGCGATCATGCGCTGTCCGTGCACTTCCAGGATCCTCGAGCCGGCGAAGCCGCCCATCAGCGCCTCGCGCACCTTGGCCGGATCGGCGCCAGCCCGGGCGGCGAACAGCAGCCCCTCGGCCACCGCCTCGATGGTGAGGGCGACGATGATCTGATTGGCGACCTTGGCGGTCTGACCGTCGCCGTTGGGACCGATCAGGGTGATGTTCCGGCCCATGAGCGCGAACAGCGGACGCGCCCGGGCGAAGGCCTGTTCGGACCCGCCCACCATGATGGTGAGCGTTCCCGCCTCGGCCCCCACCTGACCGCCCGAGACCGGGGCATCGAGATACTGGCAGCCGCGCTCCTCGATGCGCCGGGCGAAGTCGCGGGTCGCAAGCGGGCTGATGGAGCTCATGTCGATCACCAGCTTGCCCGGCGAGAGCCCCTCCGCCACCCCCGCGGGGCCGAACAGCACCTTCTCCACATCCGGCGTATCCGGGAGCATGGTGATCACCGCCTCCGCCGCCGCCGCCACCTCCCTGGGTGTCGGATGGGGAATGCCGCCCCGGTCCACGAGCTCCTGCGGCACGCCGCTGCGGCTCATGAGATGCACCTCGTGGCCGCCCTCGATCAAATGGCGGGCCATGGGCCGGCCCATGATGCCGAGACCGATGAATCCGACCTTCATCAGCACCTCCCTCAAGCCCGGTAGGCCTCAAGCCAGGACAGCCCGACGCGGGTGCCGCGCGCGGGACGATACTCGAGACCGATCCAGCCCAGATAGCCCTCCCGATCCAGAAGCTCGAACAGGAAGGACCAGTGGATCTCGCCGCTGCCCGGCTCGTGCCGCCCGGGATGATCGGCGATCTGGATGTGGCGGATGCGGTCCTTGTGACGCCGGAAGGTCCCGGCGAGATCGCCCCGCATCACCTGCTGATGATAGAGATCGTACTGGAGGAACAGGTTGGGTCTGTCGGCGGCGGCCACGATCTCCGCCGCATAGTCCAGGGTGTCCACGAAGAAACCGGAGATGTCGCGGCTGTTCACGGCCTCGAGCAGCAAGACCGCACCCACTTCGGCGAGACGGTCGGCGGCGAGACGGAGATTGTCGATCAGCGTGGTCTCGAGCCGCAGCCTCGACCAGCCCTCGGGCGCGATGCCGGCAAGGCAGTTGAGCTGCTTGCAGCCGAGGGTGCGGGCGTAGGCGACAGCCCGCTCGAGCCCCTCCGCGAACTCCGCCCGCCGCTGCGGATGGCAGGCGATGCCGCGATCGCCCGCATCCCAGTCGCCCGGCGGCAGGTTGAACAGCACCTGGACCAGATCGTGGCGGGCGAGGCGTTCGGCCAACTGCTCGGCCGGATAGGCATAGGGGAACAGGTATTCCACCCCACGAAACCCGTCCTCCGCCGCGGCCTGGAAACGGTCGAGGAAGTCGAATTCCCCATAGAGCATGGTGAGATTGGCGCAGAAACGCGGCACGATGCTCCTCCCTTCAAGCCACGGGCTCGGCTTCGTCGACCACCGGCTCGAACTCGCGGATCCGGTCGATCTCCGGTCCCATGGCGATGTTGGTGACCTTCTCCGTGATCACCTCGACCACCACGGGAAGCTCCCGCCTTTGCGCCTCCTCCCGCGCCCAGGCGAAGGCGGGCGCGAGCTCGCGCGGCTCCAGCACCCGCCGCGCCACCGCCCCGAAGGCCTCCGCCGCACGCAGGTGGTCGACGCCGAAATCGCCGATCTCCGGAGCATTCGCGTTAACGAAGCCGAGCTGGACCTCATAGTCCATATCGTAGGCCATTTCCGCCTGCCGGATGAGGCCGAGATAGGCGTTGTTGACGAGCACCACCACAAAGGGCACCCGGTACTGGGCCGCCATCGCCAGCTCCTCGACCAGGAACTGGAAGGAATAGTCGCCGACGATGGCCACCACCTCGCGCTCGGGATCGGCGAGCTTGGCACCGACCGCCGCCGGAATCTCCCAGCCCAGGGGCCCCGCCTGGCCGCAGATCAAAAAC
>JALSRW010000339.1 GCA_026984595.1 Alphaproteobacteria bacterium | reverse complement strand
AGAACAATTTTATCGCCTTTGGAGCCTGGTTCTTACAGAAATCTGGTGCCGGACATTTCTCGATGACGATACTGCCGGGCGGCGAGAGAAAGAGACGACCAGCGCTGCGAGCAGGCGGCAGGAAAGGGTCTGATCCGTTGTCAGCAATGGGAGAAGAAGAATGCGCATATTGATGACGGGCGGTACAGGATTTATTGGATCTCGCTTGGCATTGCACGCTCGTGCGCAGGGGTACGAGCCGGTGGTGCTCGGGCTCGCGCGCAATCCCGCCGAGCAGGCCAATCGAGAGGAGCTGGAAGCGGCTGGTCTCGAGGTTCGCATCGGTGATGCGACGGATCCGGAAATGGTCGCCGAAGCGATGCAGGGCGTCGATGTGGTCGTCCATCTGGCCGCTGCCCAGCATGAGATGAACATCTCCAATGCCCGCTTCCGGGAGATCAACGTGGCGGCCACCGCCCGGCTGCTGGAGGCCGCCCGAGCGACCGGGTGCCGGCGTTTCGTCTACGGCAGCACCATCGGCGTCTACGGCCACTACCGGGGCGTCGCCGACGAGACCACACCGCCCGCGCCGGATAATATCTACGGGCACACCAAGCTTGAGGCCGAGAGACTGGTGCTGGCCGCTGGCGGGAACATACCGGTGACGGTGGTCCGCATCGCCGAGACCTACGGCCCCGGCGACTGGCGCCTGCTCAAGATGTTCAGGGCGGTGCAGAAGGGCCGCTTTCCGCTGCTCGGAGGCGGACGCAACCTGCATCATCCGATCTACGTCGACGATCTGGTGCGGGGCCTGCTCACGGTCTGCCGGCATCCGGCGGCGGCGGGGGAACTGTTTGTGATGGCCGGCCCGGAAGCGGTGACCACCGAGCGGATGGTCGAGGCGGTGGCCGCGGCCCTGCATTGCTCCCGTGCCGGCCCCCGTCTGCCGCTGTGGCCGTTCGTCCTGGCCGCCACCCTGCTGGAAACCACGCTCCGGCCGCTCGGCATCCAGCCGCCACTGCATCGGCGCCGTCTCGACTTCTTCACCAAGAGCTTCACGCTCCGGACCGGGAAGGCCGAGCGCCTGCTAGGTTGGCGACCGAGCATCGATTTCGCCGAGGGGGCCCGCCAGACCGCCGCTTGGTATCGCGAGCACGGGCTGATCGAAGCCGACGGCATCGGCGAACCGGAGGCTCGGGAAGAAGAAATCCACGCTCCGGGCGCCTGACGCGGTTCAGGCCCGTCGCGCCGAGAGATGGGTGAAGGCGGTCAGATAGCGCGCCTTGCCGGCATAGATGAGGTGGGTGAGAAAACCGAGGAACAGGGAAAAGATGGCGAGCGAGCCCAGCAGCACGGCGAGACCGCCCCAGACGATCGTGCTTCCGCCCCCGGGAACGCTCGCCGTGAGCAGTGCGAGCAGCAGATAGAGCATCGCCAGGAAGCCGGCGATCGCCCCGATGGTGCCGAGCCAGGCGAAAGGATGGCGGGCGAAGCTGAGAATGGTGCGGATCGCCACCAGATCGACGAACACTTTGTAGATGCGCGAGAAGCCGTATTTGGAGGTGCCGAAGCGGCGGGGATGATGGCGCACCTCGATCTCGGCGATGCGGGGCGCGGCCAGGGATGCCATCGCCGGGATGAAGCGGTGCATTTCCGAATAGAGCGGGATCCGTTTGATCAGCTCGGCGCGATAGGCCTTGAGCGAACAGCCGTTGTCCCTGATGGGCACGCCGGTGACCTTGCCGATCAGCCAGTTGGCGACCTTGGAGGGCAGTACCCGTGACCAGTGATCCTTGCGGTCCCGCCGCCAGCCCACCACCAGATCGTAGCCCTCCTCGATCTTCTCCAGAAACAGCGGGATGTCCCGGGGATCGTTCTGCAGATCGCCATCCATGGTCACCAGGATGCGGCCACGGGCCTGATCGATACCGGCCACCATCGCCGTGGTCTGACCGTAATTGCGACGGAACTTGATGATCCGCAGATGCACCCCGTCATGGCGCGGCAGGGCGGCCGCCCGTTCGAAGGTGCCATCCCGGCTGCCGTCATCGACGAACAGGATCTCGACCGCCAGCCCCAGCGGCAGGACCGCGTCGCGGATGGCGCGGTAGAGCAGCCCGACATTGTCCTCCTCGTTGTAGAGGGGAACGATGATCGAAAGCTCGGTCTTCGATGCCGACCCCTGCGGGCGCCGACCATCCTGCGGATCTGGCATCCTCTGCCGCCCGTTCCATATGATCGATCCGTGTCGCGCAGAGATAGCACGCATGGCGGGTTCTGACGACAGCATCCCGGGGTGCCGGCCCGTACATGGAGATGTTCCGGAAGCGGTAGCGGGAGAATCGCGGATGCGGCGAGTCGGACCGATCCTGCTTGTGCTGATGCTGGCGCTGCTGCCGGGTGCGGTGCGCGCCGGTTTCGCCGAACGGCTGCAGAGCCGGATCGAGGCGGAGCTGACCCGCGCT
>JALSRW010000338.1 GCA_026984595.1 Alphaproteobacteria bacterium | reverse complement strand
CTGGAAGCTCGGCACGCTGCGGCGCTTGTCCTCGAGCTTGATGACGTGCCAGCCGAACCGGGTCTGCACCGGATCCTTGGTATAGCTGCCGGGCTCGAGGGCGAAGGCCACATTGGCGAATTCCGGAACCAGCGCCTGCTTTCGGACATAGCCGAGATCGCCGCCCTTGGGACCGGAGGGACCTTCCGAGCGCTCCTTGGCGAGGGTGGCGAAATCGGCACCGCCGTCGAGTTGCTCGATCACCGCGCGGGCATCCTCCTCGGATTTCAGCAGGATATGGCTGATGCGCGCCTCCTCGACGGCGAAATCGGGTCGCGCCTTCATCTTCTCGTAGGCGGCCTGCAGCCGCTCTTCGGTGGAGGCTTCCTCGATCACCTTCTCCAGCAGGGCCGCGCGCATCACCCGGGCCTTGGCCCGCGCGATCTCCCGCTTGACGCGGGCGTCCTCGTCGAGCTTCAGCCGCTCCGCTTCCATGCGCAGCAGTTCGTCGTCGATGAGACGCTCGCGCAACGGCCCCAGCAGCGCCTCCTTGGGAAGCTGGCGATACTGTTCCGGCAGTTCGGCATAGGCCGCGTCGATCTGGCTCTCGTGGATGGCGACACCGTTGACTTCGGCGATCACGCGGTCGGTGGTCTGTTCCTGGGCGAGGCCCGGAGCTGCCGCGAACAGCACGGTCGCGAGCAGGGGCAGCGAGAGGCGCATCGATATCTCCTTCTGGACGGCGCAGACGCGTATAAGGCACAGAAGATCCGCCCCCACAAGCAGCGTGGACAGCGATCCGAGGTGCCAATAGGTTCCGAGATGTGTCGCGCGAGAGGCGCGGGAAAGGGGGGGCCGTGCGAAAGAATCGTCTGCGGGAGCACTGGGCCGAGGGGCGCCGTACCGTCAACGGCTGGCTCGCCGTTCCCAGTGCCTTCAGCGCCGAGTTGATGGCCCATCAGGGCTGGGACAGTCTCACCATCGACATGCAGCACGGGATCACCGACTATCAGACGGCGGTCGGCATGCTGCAGGCGGTCTCCACCACCGGGGTGGTGCCGATGGTGCGGGTGCCCTGGCGCGAGCCGGGAATCATCATGAAGATGCTCGACGCCGGCGCCTACGGCATCATCTGTCCGATGGTCAACAGCCGTGCCGAAGCCGAGGAACTGGTCGCCTACGGCCGCTACGCTCCGGCCGGCAAGCGCAGCTTCGGGCCGATCCGGGCGCAGCTCTACGGCGGCGCCGACTATCCGCGGCACGCCAATGACGAGATCCTGTTGATCGCGATGATCGAGACCGGGGAGGCGCTCGCCGATCTCGAGGAGATCCTGGCCGTCGAGGGGCTGGACGGGGTCTATGTCGGACCGGCGGATCTGGCCCTTTCGCTGGGCTGCACGCCGGGCTTCGACCCCACCGAGCCGCGGGTGCTGGAGGCGATCGACCGGATCCTGGAGCGGGCGCGGGCGCATGGCCGCTTCGCCGGCATCCATTGCGGTTCGCCCGGCTTTGCCAGGGGCATGTGGGAGAAGGGTTTCGACTTCGTCACCCTGCTGTCGGATGCCCGTCTGATGGCGATGAAGGCCGGCGAGATCCTGGCCGCGATGCGGGCGGTGGAAAGCGGCGGGAGCGAGGGCGGCAGCTATCGAGGGGTGCCGGGCACAGGGAGGAAATCGCGGCGATGAAGGAAATCGGCATCGGCATCATCGGCACCGGCTTCATGGGGGCCGCCCATGCCCTCGGTCTGGCCACTGCCGCCCGGCTGTTCGACCTGCCGGCGGTACCCCGTTTCGAGATGATCGTCGATCTCGAGTCGGGCCGGGCCGAGGGTATGGCCCGCCGCTACGGCTTCGCCCGTCACGGCACCGACTGGCGGGCGCTGGTCGAGGATCCGGCGGTGGATCTCGTTTCCATCACCACCCCCAACGATCTCCACAAGCCGATGGCCCTGGCGGCGATCGCCGCCGGCAAGGCGGTCTGGTGCGAAAAGCCGCTCGCTCCCACCGTCCGCGATGCGCTGGAGATGGTGGAAGCGGCGGCACGGGCCGGGGTGCCGACGGCGGTCGGCTTCAACTATCTCAAGAATCCGCTGGTCCGCTTCGCCCGCGATCTCATCGCCGCCGGCGAGATCGGCGAGGTCTGGAGCTTCCGCGGCATCCATGCCGAGGATTACATGGCCGATCCGGAGATCCCCTGGAGCTGGCGTCTCGATCCGGTGGCGGGCGGCGGGGTGGTGGCCGATCTCGGCAGCCACATCGTCTCCATGGCCCGTTTCCTGGTGGGCGAGATCGCCGAGGTGGCGGGGGATCTCGCCACCGTCGTGCCGAGCCGGCCGAGAGCGCCGGGCTCGAGCGAGCGGGTGGCGGTGGTGGTCGACGATGTGGCGCGCGCGCTCCTGCGCTTTTCCTCGGGTGCCACCGGCAGCATCGAGGCGAGCTGGGTCGCCGCCGGGCGCAAGATGCATCTGGC
>JALSRW010000337.1 GCA_026984595.1 Alphaproteobacteria bacterium | reverse complement strand
CAGGTGGTCGGCTTCGAGGAGGCGGCGAACCGCATCCGCGCCGCCTGCGACGCCCGCGACGAGGGAGCCGGCATCCTGGTGATGGCCCGCACCGATGCCCGGGCCACCCACGGCATGGAGGAGGCGCTGCGCCGTATCCGCGCCTTCGAGGAAGCCGGAGCCGATATCCTGTTCCTCGAAGGACCGCGCAGCCTCGAGGAGATGCGCGCCTTCTGTGCAGCCACACGAAAACCCTGCATGGCCAACATGGTCGAAGGCGGGGACACGCCGCTCCTGCCACCGGCCGAGCTCGAGGCCGTCGGTTTTCGGATCGCGGCCTATCCTCTGACCCTGCTGTCGGCGGCAGTGAAGGCCATGGAGCAGGCCCTGGCCGCCTTGGCGGCCGGGCGAAACGCGGACGGCCTTCTGCTGTCCTTCGGCGAGCTCCAGGAGCGGGTCGGCTTTCCCGCCTACGATGCGGAGGCGAGCCGCTACCGCCTCGACTGAACCGCTGCGGCGGCAGGCTCAGGGCGCAGGCAGGGCCATGTCGGCTGCGCTGCGGATCCTGCCGGGCCGCTGCCGCTCCAGCACCACCTCCCGGAGACGCGCGAAGGGCAGCGCCGGGTGCCAGTAATATCCCTGTCCCTCGAGACAGCCGGCCTTCTCCAGAAAGTCTCGCTGGGTGCGGGTCTCGATCCCTTCGGCCAGAACCTTGATCTTCATCGCCTGCGCCAGACTCACGACCGCCTCGACGATCGCCCGGTCCTCGGCGTCCTCGGGCAGACCTTGTACGAAGCAACGGTCGAGCTTCAGGCAGCGCACCGGAAAGCGCTTGAGATAGACGAGCGAGGAATAGCCGGTTCCGAAATCGTCGATCGCCAGCGACACCCCCGTCTCCTTCAGGCGACCGAGGGAACGGGCCACATCCTCGCAATGTTCGAGCAGCACCCGTTCGGTGATCTCCAGCTCCAGCCATTCCGGAGGAAACCCGCTGTCGCGCACCATTGCCACCAGACGCTCGCCATAGCCCTCCTGCGCCAAATCCCGGGGCGAGACATTGACGGCGAGACGCAGGGGATGGCCCAGTTCCGCGGTGAGCGCGACCAGGTCGCGCAGCGCCCTGGCGAGGACCAGCTCGTCGAGCCTGCCGATCAGCCCGCGCTGCTCGGCGATGCGCACGAACCGCTCCGGATCCACCCGCTGCCCGTTTTCGTCGGCGGGCCAGCGTACCAGCGCCTCGACGCCGATCGGCCGCCCGGTTCGCAGCTCCAGGATCGGCTGGTAATGAACCTCGATGCGCCCTTCATCGAGATACCGCCGCAAGGCATCTTCGATCCGCTGCTCCTGCGCCATCTCCTCCGCGAGTCTCGGAGCGAAGAGGACGATCCGGCCGCCTTCCCCGCGCTCCCGTTTCGCCTCGTAGAGAGCGAGGTCGGCCGCCTTCAGCAGAGCGTCGGCGGAGGTTCCGTGTTCGGGAAGCAGGGCGATACCGACCGAACATCGTGGACGCAGTTCGTGCCCGCCGACCCGCAGCGGCCGCGCCACGGTCGCGAGCACGCGACGTGCCGCCTCCTCTGCATCGGCGCGACCATCCAGAGCATGGAGAAGCACCGCGAACTCGTCCCCGCCGAGGCGGGCGACCAAGTCGGAATCGCGGACGCTCGTCTGTATCCGTTGCGCCAGAGCGGTCAGCAGCATGTCGCCGGTAGCATGCCCGAGGGTATCGTTGATCGCCTTGAAGCCGTCGAGATCGATCAGCAGAACCGCCCCCGGACGACCGTGGCGGCGGGCGAAGGCGATCGCACGTTCGAGATTGTCGCGGAGGACGGTCCGGTTCGCGAGTCCCGTGAGCGGATCGCGCAGCGCGAGCCTTCGCAGCTCGTCTTCCATCCGCCGCCGCTCGGTGATGTCCCGCAGTACCGCGAGAACGACGTTCTCGCCTTCCTCTTCGAGCAGGCTCACCCGACTTTCGATGGTGCGCCTGGCACCACTCCTGTGCAGGATGCGCACCTCGCAAGGCCCGACATCTTCCCCTCGCTGGAGCCGTGTCCAGCGCTCCGTGAGCAGCCGGCGATCGGAAGGATCGACGTTGTCGAGCACGATCTCCCCGACCATCTCTTCCGGGGCTTCGAAACCGAAAAGGGCCGCAGCCTGTTGGTTGGCAAACAGGATTACACCGTCCCGGTGCAGGATCACGGCATCGGGGGAAAGATCGACGAGCTGCCGGTAACGCCGTTCCAGGCGCTCCCGTTCTGCACGGTTCCGGACCAGTTCGGTGACGTCGATACCGACGACGAGGATCGAGCGTTCTTCACCGTCCTCGAGCAGAACCGCACGGGTCTCCACCATTCGCAGGCCGCCGTCGGCATGTAGCACCCGGATCTGCTTCATGGCACCGCTACCGCACCGCGCGATCTCCTCGGCGTGGGCGCGGGCCAGATGGTGGTCTTCGGGATGCACGAATTCGAGGAC
>JALSRW010000336.1 GCA_026984595.1 Alphaproteobacteria bacterium | reverse complement strand
TGCGGCTGCTGATGTTGACATGCGAGTACCCGCCGATCGGCGGCGGCGGGGCCACGGTCTGCCGCCTGCTCGCCCGCGCCTTCGCCGCGCTGGGCCACCGGGTCGATGTGGTCACCGCCGGCATGCCGGGGCTCGCCGCCGAGGAGAACGAGGATGGTGTGCGTGTCCTGCGGGTGGGCGGATATCGCCGCCGGCGCCATTACAGTACGGCGCCGGAACAGGCGAGTTTTCTCTGGCCGATGTACCGGACCGCGGCCGGCCTTCTGGGAAGGCACCGCTACGATGTGATCCACAGCCATTTCATCGTGCCCACCGGATGGCTGGGATACCGTCTGTCGCGGCGTTTCGGCGTCCCCCACGCCATCACCGCGCACGGCTCCGACGTGCCGGGCTACAATCCCGACCGTTTCGGACTCCTTCACCGCCTGCTGCTGCCCGAGTGGCGCAGGGTGCTGCATCAGGCGCGCTGGGTCACCAGCCCTTCGCATTTCCTGGCCGGGCTCATCGGCCGCCACGCTCCGGTGCCGGTGACGGTCATCCCCAACCCCTTCGCATTCGAGGGGCAGCTCGGGCGTCGCCGGCGCAAGCTGGTGCTGACGGTGTCGCGGCTGGTACCGCGCAAGGGAATCCAGTTTCTGGTCGAGGCCATGGAGGGTCTGCCCGAAGGATGGGAGCTGGTGGTGGCCGGCGACGGCCCCTCCCGCGCCGCTCTCGAACAGCAGGCCTCGGGCCTGCCGGTACGTTTCACCGGCTTCGTTTCGCGCGAGAAGGTCGCCGATCTTTACGCGGAGGCGGCGATTTTCGTGTTGCCCTCGCTGGTCGAGAATTTCCCGATGGTCCTGCTGGAGGCGATGCATGCCGGCTGCGCGGTGATCACCACCGATGCCTATGGCTGTGGCGAACTCGCCGGCGACGCCGGCCTGCTGGTTCCGGCCGAGGACGCCGACAGTCTCCACCGGGCACTGCTCCGCCTGATCGGGGATCCGGCGGAACGCGAGCGGCTCGGAGCGGCGGCGCAGCGGCGAGTGCGCGCATTCACACCGGACAGGATCGCCGGCCGTTTCCTCGCCCTGTTCGAGAGTTCGGGCGACATCACCGCCGTGGAGCCCCGCTCCCGCGCCGAGGGTGCCGCGGAAGGACGCCGGGTGCTCAGCGCTGCCGCCCGCGCCAGTCGGGATGGATCCAGGGACGGAGGTCGGAAGCCGGCAGCGGTTCGCGACCGAGGATGTGGTCGCTCGCCTTTTCCCCGATCATGATCGAGGGGGCGTTGAGGTTGCCGTTGGTGATCCGGGGAATGATCGAACTGTCGGCGACCCTGATGCCTTCGAGACCGATCAGCCGACATTCGGGGTCGACCACCGCCTGCGGGTCCGAGGCCTCGCCGAGGCGGCAGGTGCCGCAGGGATGATAGGCGCTTTCCACGGCTTCGCGGATGAACGCATCGAGCTCGGCATCGCTCCGCACATCGGCCCCGGGCGCCAGTTCGCGGCCGCGATAGGGGGCGAAGGCGGGCTGGGCGAAGATCTCCCGGGTGAGGCGGATGGCGGCGCGGAAATCCCGCCAGTCCTGCTCCGTGGACATGTAATTGAAACGGATCTCCGGCGCGACGCGGGCATCCTCCGTATGCACCCGGACATGGCCGCGCGAGGGCGAGCGCATCGGTCCGACGTGGGCCTGAAAGCCATGCGTGCGCGCCGGCGCCTTGCCGTCATAGCGGATCGCCACCGGCAGGAAATGATACTGGATGTCGGGATATTCGACGCCGGCGCGCGAACGGATGAAGGCGCAGGATTCGAAATGGTTGGTGGCTCCCGGCCCGCCTTTCGTGAGCAGCCATTCGAGACCGATCCGCGCCTTGGCCATCGGGTTGAGATAGCGATAGAGGCTGATCGGCCGGGTGCACTCCATCTGCACGTAGAGCTCCAGATGGTCGTGCAGATTGGCGCCGACCCCGGGCAGCGGATGGCGGGGGCGAATGCCGGCGGCCTCCAGCACGGCCGGATCCCCGATGCCGGAACGTTGGAGAATCGCCGGTGAATTGATGGCGCCGGCGGCCAACACGATTTCACGGGAAGCGCGCAGTCGGTACTGACGGCCGCGGCGGGTCACGCAGACGCCCACTGCCCGGCCGTTCTCGATTTCCAGGCGATGGACCAGGCTGCGGCTCCAGAGGGTGAGATTCGGCCGTGCCAGGGCGGGGCGCAGATAGGCATTGGCGGCCGACCAGCGGCGCCCCTGCCAGACCGTCATTTCCATCGGCCCGAAGCCTTCCTGCCGGTGCCCGTTGTAGTCCTCGGTCCGCGGATAGCCGGCCTCGATCCCGGCCTCGATGAACGCCCGACTGAGCGGATTGTCGAGCCGCCCGCGGGTGACGTGCAGGGGACCTTGCGTACCGCGCCAGCCGGGCTCGCCACCGTGCGCCGTTTCCATCCGCTGGAAATAGGGGAGCACATG
>JALSRW010000335.1 GCA_026984595.1 Alphaproteobacteria bacterium | reverse complement strand
AGCGGCGTGGTGTTGGAGATCTCCAGGGTCACATGTCCTTCCCATTCGGGCTCGAGGGGGGTGACGTTGACGATGATGCCGCAGCGCGCATAGGTCGATTTGCCGAGACAGATGACGAGGATGTCCCGCGGGATGCGGAAATACTCGACGGTGCGGGCCAGCGCGAAGCTGTTGGGCGGGATCGTGCAGACCTCGCCGCTGCGCTCGACGAAGCTCCGGGCCGAGAAGTCCTTGGGATCGACGATCGCCCCGTCGACATTGGTGAAGATGCGGAATTCCGGGGCCAGCCGGGCATCGTAGCCGTAGGAGGAGAGCCCGTAGGAAATGACCCCCGAGCGCGCCTGGCGGTCGAGGAAGGGTTCGATCATGGCGTGGCGTTTCGCCATCTCGCGGATCCAGTGATCGGGCATCACCGGCATGGGCACCTCGCTCCGGCTGACGTTCGGCGCCTTTTAGGCCATGGCGGGCGCACGCTCAACGTTCCTGATCTTCCCCGCTCCCGCGGCGGGCCCGCTGCTGTTCCTTGCGGCGCCGGAGATTCTCGCGCAGCGCCCGGGCGAGCCGTGCCTCGCGCTCCTCGCGGGCCCGCCTGCCGGCGGAGGAGAGGGCGGGTTTCCCGGCGGTTGCCTTTTTTCGATCCATCGCTACATACCGGCTTGCCTTGTCCGTTGCGGTTATGGCAACAATCCGGCGCCGGGCAAGAGCGCGTTTCGCGCGGACCATGCTGCCGTAGCTCAGTCGGTAGAGCACGTCCTTGGTAAGGACGGGGTCGGAGGTTCGATTCCTCTCGGCAGCACCACGAGCGCAGCAACGGCCGGCATGTTCTCCGGCGCAATCATCCCCCGTTTCCGAATGGCGTAGAGCAGCCGGCTCCGCGTCGCACGACAGAGCATGTCGCACCTCGGTACCCGGAACCGGGTCGCGGCACGACCGCTTGCGGGGTTGCAATTCCCCGCAGATCGGCAAGAATGAAACGTCGAGTATCAAAACCAATCAAGATCCACAGGGGGCTGAACATGAAAGTTGCCGACAAGCTCGCCGGAATCTCGCGCCGCGATCTGTTCCGGCTCTCCTCCCGGTACGGGCTCACTTCCACCCTGTTCGCGGCCGCCGCCTTCACCGGCACGCTGACCCTGGCCGATCTCGCCCGGGCGGCCGAATCCACCTACAAGAAACGGCTCGCCAAGAAAGCCAGACACACGCTCAAGTTCGGCGCCGCCGGCTTCAATGCCCGCAATCTTCTCGTCGAGCGGGCGGGAGCGCTGCAGTTCGCACTCGATCTCGAGGAACGGACCGACGGCGAGATCCGGGTCGAATTCATCGGCGACAACCAGATCTGCGGCCAGCTCTCCTGCGTGAAGAAGGCCCAGCAGGGGATCATCGACATCTATGCCGCCTCCACCCAGAACTCGGCCGGCGGCGCGCCCTACCTCAATGTGCTCGACTATGCCTACATGTTCCCCAGCCGGGCCGCGCAATACCATTTCTTCTACCATCCCGGCAGCCAGCGCATCCTGCGCGACCCGCTGGAAAAGCGGCACGGCATCAAGTTCCTGTTCACCCATGCCGAGCTCCGGGGCATCCAGCTCGGCCTCAAATGGAAGAATGCGCCGACGGTCACCAGGCTCGAGGAGCTGTTCGGCACCAAGAACCGGGTCACCGGCACCCAGCTCGGCCGCATCGCCATGCAGCTCCTGAACCTCAACCCGGTGCCCATCGCCTGGGAGGAAACCCTGGATGCTCTCAAGCAGGGGCTCATCGACGGTGCCGAAACCTGGGCCTCGGCCGTGGCCTACGCCAACATGTCGCCGGTCGTCGCCCAGTCGGTGGATCTGCGCTTCTTCTGCGGCACCGAACACACGGCGATGCGGGCCAAGGTATTCGATTCCCTCGAGGGGAGCCTGCAGGATGCGGTGATGGAATCGGCCTATCTGACCCAGGTCCATGTGCAGGCCGCCAACGAGGCCTCCCTGGTCAAGACGGTGGGCTACTCCGAACCGCAGCTCCCCGGCACCATCTTCGAGGAGAACGGGGTCCGCCCCGCCTTTCTGGCGGAAGAGGAAATCCGCAAGGCGGAGCAGATGTGCTCGCCCGAGTTCAATCCCGACCCCTGGGCGGCGTGGCGCGAACGGCTCGACAAATGGGCCGGCGGCATCGACACCTATGCCGAGATCCACAGGATCGCACGCGAGATCCCGGTCGACACGAAGCCCGAGAATGTCGAGCCGCGCCGCTGGTGGAAGGCCTCCGAGGCCTGATCGCCGACGAGCTGCCCGTCCCGGACGCGCCGGGGCGGGCCGGCCGCCGTTTTCGCGGAGGGCGCGGACGCGCCGCAACTCCGGCGACCATACCGGGAACGGGGTATCGGATGACGAGGTTTCAGGAACAGGCCGCGGCGATCCTCGACGCGCTCCTGGCACAGGACGCCTGGATGCTGAGCGAGGCCATGCGCGAGC
>JALSRW010000334.1 GCA_026984595.1 Alphaproteobacteria bacterium | reverse complement strand
CCACCCTTCCAGGCGGCTCTCGAAGGCGCACGGCAGGTATGGGGAGCCATTCTGGTCTCGGCTCTGACCACGGTGCTGGTGTTCGTGCCCATTCTGGTGATGCAGCTCGAGGTGGGGCAGCTCTTTCGCGACATCGCCGTGGCCATCTCGGTTTCGGTCCTGCTGTCGCTGGCGGTGGCGATGACCGTGATCCCGGCACTGTCGCGCCAGCTCCTGGGCGGCGGTCCGAGCAGGCCGCCGGCAGAACGCCGCATTCCCCTGCTCGATCCCCTGGCCCGCGGCTTCGCCCGGATGCTCACCGCCTTTCTCGGTCAGATCGTCGCCAATCGCGCCCTGGCGCTGCTGCTGGTGGCGAGCATCACCCTTCTCGCCGGCGGCTTCGCCTGGCGCTACCTGCCGAAGCTCGAATACCTCCCGGAAGGCAATCGCAATCTCGTCTTCGGCATGATTCTGCCGCCGCCCGGCTACAATCTCGACACCATGACCCGGATCGCCCAGCGCATCGAGAGCGCCTCGCGACCCCTGTGGGCCGGCGAACGGGGCGGCCAGCCGGCGCCCGACGGTCCGCCGCGGATCGAGAACTTCTTCTTCGTCGCGGTACGCGGCTCGGCCTTCCTCGGCGCCAGCGCGGTGGAACCGACCCGGGCCGGCGAGCTGATCCCGGTGCTCAGCCGGCCGATCTTCGGCGAGCCCGGCACCTACGGCTTCCTCACCCAGCCCTCGATTTTCGGCCGCGGCATCGGCGGCGGCCGCTCGATCGATCTCGACATTTCGGGACCCGATATCGAACAGCTCCTCGAGGTCGCGCTCTGGGCCGTCGGCCGGCTGTCCACGGTATTGCCGCGGGAAGCCGGCAACCAGCTCCGTCCCAGGCCCGGCCTCGAACTGGGGGCACCCGAAGTGCGGCTGCTGCCCGATCGGGTGCGGCTCGCCGATGTCGGCCTGTCGGCGCGGGAGTTCGCCATCAGCCTCGATGCCTTCAACGACGGGGTGCGGGTGGAGGAGCTGGCCAGCGGCGGTGAGCGCTTCGATCTGGTGCTCAAGGGGCGGCGGGCCGCGGCCGAGCGCACCCAGGACATCGCCGCCACGCCGATCGTCATCCCCGGCGGCACCATTCTCCAGGCGGGTGATCTGGCACGCGTCCTGGTCACCGCCGGCCCCACCCAGATCCGCCATATCGAGCGTCGCCGCACGGTCACCCTGGAGATCCGGCCGGCCCCCACCCTGCCGCTGGAGGCGGCTCTCGATCTGCTGCGCCGCGAGGTGGTGGCACCGCTCGAGGCGGCCGGTCTTCCCGCCGGCGTCACCCTCGATCTGGCCGGCACCGCCGACAAGCTCAGCCAGACCTTCGCCGAGCTGTCCTTCGATCTGCTGCTGGCGGCGATCATCGTCTATCTGGTGATGGCCGTCCTGTTCGAGAGTTTCCTCTATCCGCTGGTGATCCTGATTTCGGTGCCGCTGGCCGCCGCCGGCGGGGTCGGCGGGCTATGGATCCTCAACCGCTTCCTCTTCCAGCCGCTGGACATGCTGACCCTGCTCGGCTTCGTCATTCTGGTCGGCATCGTCGTCAACAACGCCATCCTGCTGGTCGACCGGGCGCTGGCCTATCGCCGCGACGAGGGGCGCGATGCCAAGAGCGCGATCATGGCCGCTGTGCAGGACCGGCTGCGGCCGATCTTCATGACCACCGCCACCAGCGTCTTCGGCATGCTGCCGCTGGTGCTGTTTCCCGGTGCCGGCTCCGAGCTCTACCGTGGGCTCGGCTCGGTGGTGGTGGGCGGGCTGGCGCTCTCCTCCCTGCTCACCCTCTTCCTGGTACCGCCGCTGCTGGCCATTCTGCTGGTCACCGAGGAGCGCTGGCGGCTCGGGAAGCGGCGCCTCGGCCCCGGGGAAACGGCTCCGGCCGAGTAAGGCTCGTCGCCTTCACTCCGGCGTGACGCCGGCCCGGCGGGCCAGCAGAAACAGCCCCCGCGCCGCCAGATCCCCGGGCAATGCCGCGCCCTCGCGGCCACAGGCGGCGAAGGCTTCCCGATAGCGCCGGACCAGCCCGGTCTCGCCGATCAGCCCGAGCGACCCGGCATCGCCGAACATCGCGCTTCCCTCGCGCAGCTCGCTGCCGATCAGCAGGCCCGAGAGATAGGAGGCCAGCCCGCCCGCCGGGATCTCCTCGAACAGGCCGAGGCCGCGCACGCTGAACAGCCGTCGCAGCAGACCGCCGGAGGCCGCATCCTCGCGGGTGCCGAAGGCGACACCGCGGGCGAAGGCTCGGGCGTCGGGGGCGTCGCCCTCCATCAGCCGGCCGAGGATGCTGTGGCGGCGCAGGACGTCGTAGAGCTCACCGGTCATCATGGTGGCGAAATGCGCGATCCGGCCTTCGGCGCAGCGCACCCATTTGGAATGGGTGCCGGGCAGGATCAGAAGCCGCGCCGAAACCCCCTCGGCGAGTGCCCCCATGATCT
>JALSRW010000333.1 GCA_026984595.1 Alphaproteobacteria bacterium | reverse complement strand
GTCGCGGGCGTCGGCCTCGGCCACCCCCATGTGCCGCAGCGCCACCGCACCCAGGGTGATGGCCAACTCCACCGCCTCGGGCACCGCCTCGCGGACACCGGCGCGCAGCATGCGGTCGCGCATCTCGAGATCCCGCGCCCGGGCGACGATCGGGATATCGGGAAAGAAGTTGCGGATGGCGGTGACCACCCGTTCCGCCACCGCCGGATTGTCGATGGTCACCAGCACCAGACCGGCACGTCCCACGCCGGCCAGCCGCAGCACCTCGGGGTCGGTGGCATTGCCGTAGAGCAGGCGACGCCCGCTGCGGCGCCCGGCCTCCACCCGCACCGGATCCTGGTCGATGGCGACGAACGGGATCTCCAGGCTCTCCAGCATCATGCCCACGGTGCCGCCGACCCGGCCGAACCCGCAGATCACCGCATGCGCCTCCATCTCGGTGACGATCTGTGCCACCGCCGGGGCGGGGCGCGGCGGACCGAGGCGTGCCGCCAGCCGGTCGCCGAGACGCAGCAGCAGCGGCGAGGCGAGCATCGAGCTGGAGATCAGCAGAACGGCGAGGCCGTAGGTATCGGCGTCCAGGATGCCGCGGGCGAAGGCGGCGCCGAACAGCAGAAAACCGAATTCGCCGCCCTGGGAAAGCAGCAGGCCGCTGCGCAGGGCGCCCGGCCGATCCAGCCGGAACAGGCGGGCCAGAAGGAAGACCAGGCCCGCCTTGACACCGACGACGGACAGCAGCAGCGGCACCAGCCGGGGCAGATCGCCGAGGATGGCACCGAGATCGATGGTCATGCCGACATCGATGAAGAAGAGGCCCAGGAGCAGCCCCTTGAAGGGCGCCACCTCGGCTTCGAGCTGGTAGTGGTAGCGGCTGCGCGACAGCAGCAACCCCATCAGGAAAGCGCCGAGGGCCATCGACAGCCCGCTCAGCCGCATCGCCCAGGCCGCCACCACCACCGCCAGGACGGCGAGCCCGGTGAAGGCCTCCATGTTGCGCTGGCGGGCGACGATGTCGAGAGCCCAGGGCAGCAGGTAGCGGCCGGCCACGAACACCAGAAAGAGAGCCAGGGAGACCATCGCCAAGCGCAGCAGGAAGGGTCCCGGCTCCGCCGCCAGCCCCCCGCCCGCCAGCAGCGGTATCAGCGCCAGGAGGGGGATGATGGCCAGATCCTGGAACAGCAGGATGGCGAAGGAGCGGCGTCCCCAGTCGCTGTAGAGCTCACCCCTTTCCTCCAGCATCTGCACGCAGATGGCGGTCGAGGAGAGCGCCAGCCCGAAGCCGAGGACGAAGGACGTCGCCGGCGGCCGGCCCAACGCCGCGGCCACCAGAGCGAAGAGCAGCCCGGTGATCGTCACCTGCAGGGCTCCGAGCCCGAACACCGCTCGCCGCATGCCCCACAGGGTCTCGGGCTGCATCTCCAGACCGATCAGGAACAGCAGGAACACCACCCCGATCTCGGCGACGTTCTGGAGCTCCACACCGCCGACCGCGAGACCGAGCCCGTGCGGCCCGAGCAGCATGCCCGCGACCAGAAGGCCGAGGACCGAGCCGAAGCCCAGCCGGCGGAACAGGACGAGACCGGTGACCCCGGCCCCGAGGAGGATCACTGTCGCCGTGAGGAGATCGCTGGCTGCCCCCTCGGTCATCTTCGCCACCGTCCCGGATCGAAGGGCGGTCGCACTCGGGCGGTCGGGTCAGGCAACCTTCAGGGGCCGGTAGCGGATGCGCCGGGGGCGGTCCGCCTCCGGGCCCAACCGGCGGCGGCGATCCGCCTCGTAGTCCCGATAGTTGCCCTCGAACCAGACCACCCGGGAATCGCCCTCGAAGGCGAGAATGTGGGTCGCCACCCGATCCAGGAACCAGCGATCATGGCTGATGACGACGGCGCAGCCGGCGAAATCCAGCAGCGCGTCCTCGAGCGCTCGCAAGGTATCGACATCGAGATCGTTGGTGGGCTCGTCGAGGAGGATCAGATTGGCGCCCGATTTGAGCAGCTTTGCGAGATGGACGCGGTTGCGCTCGCCCCCCGAGAGCTGGCCCACCTTCTTCTGCTGATCACCGCCGCGGAAGTTGAACGCCGCCACATAGGCGCGGCTGCTGACGCTGTGCTTGCCGAGCGGAATGCGCTCGAGGCCCTCGGAGATCTCCTCCCAGACCGTCTTGTGGGGATCGAGGGCGGCGCGGGACTGGTCGACGTAGCCGAGGCGCACCGTCTCGCCGATGCGGATGCTGCCGGCATCCGGCTGCTCCTGCCCGACGATCATGCGGAACAGGGTGGTCTTGCCGGCGCCGTTGGGACCGATCACCCCGACGATGCCGCCCGGCGGCAGGCGGAATTCGAGCCCGTCGATGAGCAGACGCTCGCCGTAGCCCTTGCGCAGGCCTCTGGCCTCGACCACCAGATCGCCGAGCCGCGGGCCCGGCGGGATGACGATCTGGGCGCTGGTGGGCGGCCGTTCC
>JALSRW010000332.1 GCA_026984595.1 Alphaproteobacteria bacterium | reverse complement strand
GCCCCGAACCTTCACCCTTCCTTCACCTTTCCGTGCGATCCTGCCACCGGTGGGACTCCGCCGCGGCCAGGATGCTCGCGCCGGCATCTTCTCCACCGTCCGGCAGAATGGGCGGGGAAGGGTTGCGAAAGGGTAAAGGAGCGGCGGAGCGGGGGACAGTCAGCGGCTCCCCGGTCGATCGCCCACCCCGTTCACCCTTCCTTCACCTTTCCCCGCCACCCTGGCAGGGCTGGGAGTCTGCCGGCGGCCGTCATTCTCGCTGCGCCACCAACTTCTCCAGCCTCCGCGAGGATACCTGGGGAAGGGTTGAAGAACGGTGAATCCCGGGTGCGAAGCGCTCTCCGGCGCTCTTCTTCGCCCTTCCTGCATTCCTTCGCCGTACCCTGCGAAAGCCGGCGTATCCTGCGAAAGCCGGGAAGCCGCGCTCGGCCATCATGGTAGCCGTGCGATCCGCCCCGCCGTCCGGAAGAATGGCCCGGGAAGGAGCGAAGAACCGCGCGGGAGTACCGGACAGGGGAGGGGGGTCGGCCCTCCGGTATCCTTTTCTTCAGCCGGCCGCGCGCAGGGCGGCGAAACCGGCCTCCAGATCGCGGATCAGATCCTCGGGATCCTCGAGCCCGATGTGCAGGCGCAGCATCGCCCCTTCCGCCTTCCAGGGTACGGCGGTACGCACCGGGGTCGGATCGGACACCAGAACGAGGCTTTCGAACCCGCCCCAGGAGGCGCCGATGCCGAACAGCTCCAAGGCATCGGCCATCGCCCGGGCAGCGGCTTCACCGTAACCGTCCAGGACCACCCCGAAGAGGCCGCAGGCACCGGTGAAATCCCGCTTCCACAAGGCGTGGTCGGGATGGGATTCCAGCGCCGGAAACAGTACCCGCGACACCTCGGGGCGGCGCTCCAGCCAGCGGGCGATCTCGAGCGCACTCTGCTGATGGCGTTGGAGACGGGCGGCCAGGGTCCGGAGTCCGCGCAGCGCGAGCCAGCAGTCCTCGGGCGAGGGTGGGGCGCCGAATTCCTCGATGCCGGCGCGGAGACGGGGAAACACCGCCTCGTTGGCGGTCACCGCACCCATCAAGAGGTCGGAATGGCCGCCGATATATTTGGTCACCGCCTGGATCGCCACATCCACTCCCATGGTCAACGGCTTGAAAAAGAGGGGAGTTCCCCAAGTGCTGTCGACGGCGGTGCGGATTCCCCTTTCGCGGGCGGCGGCGGTGATCGCCGGCACGTCCTGCACCTCGAAGGTCAGCGAGCCCGGCGATTCGAGGAACAGGAGGCGGGTCTCGGGGCGGAACAGCGCACGGATGCCGGAGCCGATGCGGGGATCGTAATAGGTCGTCTCGACGCCGAAGCGGGCGAGGGTGTGGTCGCAGAAATGGCGGGTCGGCCCGTATACCGAATCCACCATCAGGAGATGGTCGCCGGCCCGCAGCAGGGCGGCCAGGGTGAGATTGCAGGCGGCCTTGCCCGAGGGGGTGAGGATGCAACGATACCCTCCTTCGAGGGCGGCGATGCTGTCCTCGAGGGCGCGGGTGGTGGGGGTGCCGATGCGACCGTAGGTGACGGCGCGGGTCGCGCGGGCCCGTTCCATCGCCTCCACGCTGGGGAACAGCACGGTCGAACCGCGATAGACGGGAGGGTTGACCAGCCCGTGCTGGGCCTCGGGATCGCGGCCCAGAAGGGTGACCAGGGTGGAATCGCGCATGTTCTCGTCCCGCTGCGGCGAAGCCCGCCGCAGCCCTTAGCATCGGCGCGGGCGGCTGGCCAGCGCCGCGGGCACCGCCCTTTGACGGTTGGCAGATGTGGCCGGCCGTGCCATGCTGCAAGCCACGGCCACGTCTCGGGGGAGGCTCGTCGGCCGTCCAGGCGCGGGCGTGGTAGGTTCGAAAAACGAGGGACAAGGAGGACGCATGCGCCTTTCGACAGTCTTCGCGGCCGCTTCGGTGATGGCACTCGCCGCCGGCGGCCAGGCCCTTGCCGGGCCCACCTTCGATGCGGTCAAGGAAAAGGGCTTCGTGCAGTGTGGGGTGAACGGCGGCGGTCTGCCGGGCTTCGCCAGCGTCGACGACAAGGGCAACTGGTCCGGGCTCGACATCGATCTGTGCAAGGCGGTGGCGGCCGCCGTGTTCGGCGATGCCAGCAAGGTGAAGTACACGCCGCTCACCGCCAAGGAGCGGTTCACCGCGCTGCAGTCGGGCGAGATCGACATGCTGTCGCGGAACACGACCTGGACGCTGACCCGCGACACCGCCCTCGGGCTCGATTTCGTGGGCGTCAACTACTATGACGGCCAGGGCTTCATGGTGCCCAAGAGCCTCGGGGTGAAAAGCGCCCTCGAGCTGGACGGCGCCTCGGTCTGCGTGCAGACCGGCACCACCACCGAGCTCAACCTGGCCGACTTCTTCCGCGCCAACAACATGTCGTACGAGCCGGTGGTGTTCGAGACCAACGACGAGCTCATCGGCGCCTTCCAGGCCGGTCGTTGCGATGTTTACACCACCGACCAGTCGGGCCTCTATTCGAGCCGAACCAAGTTCGAGAATCCCGACGACTACGTGGTCCTGCCCGAGGTCATCTCCAAGGAGCCGCTGGGGCCGGTGGTACGCCACGGCGACAATGAATGGGGCGATGTCGTGCGCTGGTCGCTCTACGCCATGGTCGAGGCCGAGGAATACGGCGTGACCAGCGAAAATGTCGACGAGCTCAAGGCCAACAGCACCAACCCCACGGTACGCCGGATGCTGGGGGTCGAGGGTGAGTTCGGCAAGGCACTGGGTCTGCCGAACGACTGGGCCTACCAGATCATCAAGCAGATCGGCAATTACGGCGAGAGCTTCGAGCGCAATCTGGGGGAGAGCACGCCGCTCAAGATCAAGCGCGGGCTCAACGATCTCTGGACCCGCGGCGGCCTGCAGTATTCCATGCCGTTCCGGTGAGCCGACGATGGTAGCGGGCCGGGCCCGACGGCCCGGCCCGTCCCTCTCTCTCGATCACCACCTCTCGATATCGTCGATTCCGCACCGTTGGGCGGGAGGTTGACCGATGGCTGTTGCCGAGCTCCGACCCGGTGGAAAGACTCGAACCTCCTTTTGGAACAACCCCAAGATCCGCGCGCTCTTCGCGCAGACCGTGGTGTTGCTGCTGGTGGTGGCCGGCGTCGCCTATCTCGTCAACAACACCATCGCCAACCGCGAGCGGCTCGGGGTCGCCTCCGGATTCGACTTTCTGTGGCAGACGGCCGGTTTCGATATCAGCCAGACCCTGATCGACTACGACCGCACCTACACCTACGGCCGGGCATTCCTCGTCGGCCTCATCAACACCTTCTATGTCGCGGTGGTGGGGATCGTTCTGGCGACGTTCTTCGGTCTGGTGATGGGCGTGGCGCGGCTCTCCTCGAACTGGCTGGTGGCCAAGGTGGCCGCCGCCTATGTCGAGATCATGCGCAACATCCCGCTCCTGCTGCAGCTCATCGTCTGGTATTTCGTGGTGCTCGGCGGGCTGCCCGCGCCGCGGGACAGCATCGCCATCGGCGAGGGGGCCTATCTCAATATCCGGGGGCTGTTCCTGCCCAAACCCGTGTTCGGGGAAGGTACCGCCATCTTCCTCGCCTCGGTGCTGCTCGCCATCCTCGCCGTATGGCTGCTGGCGCGCTGGGCGCGCAGGCGTTTCGAGGCCACCGGCCAGCCCTTTCCGGTGTTCTGGACCTCGCTCGCCCTCCTCGTCCTGCTGCCGCTGCTGGGCTATGTGTTGGCGGGGATGCCGATCACCTTGGAATATCCCAAGCTCGGCAAGTTCCGGATCTCCGGCGGCCTCGTCATGCTGCCCGAGTTCATGGCCATGGTCGCCGGGCTCTCCATCTACACCGGGGCCTTCATCGCCGAGATCGTACGGGCGGGCATCCTCGCCATCCACAAGGGGCAATGGGAGGCGGCCTATGCGCTGGGGCTGTCGCGCACCCAGACCCTGCGCCTGATCGTCATCCCCCAGGCGCTCCGGGTGATCATTCCGCCGCAGACCAGCCAGTATCTCAACCTCACCAAGAACTCCTCCCTCGGGGTGGCCATCGCCTACCCGGATTTCTTCAATGTCGCCGGCACCATCAACAACCAGACCGGCCAGGCGGTGGAGGTGATCGCCATCACCATGGCCGTCTATCTGTCGCTGAGCCTCGGGATTTCGGCCTTCATGAACTGGTACAATGCGCGCATGGCGCTGGTGGAGCGCTGAGCCATGGCAACGGAGGGACGAGCCGGCGCCACCGCATCCGAGATCGGACCGCCGGTCACGGAGCGGATCACGGTTCTGGCCTGGCTCAAACACAATCTCTTTTCGAGCTGGTTCAACAGCCTGCTGACCATCCTCGTCGGCTATCTCCTGTACATCGTGCTGGTGCCGCTGTTCCGCTGGGCGGTCCTCGATGCCACCATTTCCGGTACCAGCAAGGAAGCCTGTGATTTCGGCGGTGCCTGCTGGACGCTGATCAAGGTGCGTTTCGGCCAGTACATCTACGGGCTCTACCCGGAGGAGCAGCGTTGGCGGGTCGATCTCGCCTTCGCCATCGCGGTCGTGGCGATGGTACCGCTCTTCCTCGAGCGCTTCCGCCACCGGCTGACCTATGCGGTGGGCCTGGTCGTGATCTACCCGGTGATCGGCTACGCGCTGTTCTACGGCGGCTGGCTGGGACTGCCGGTGGTCGAGACGCCGCGCTGGGGCGGGCTGTTCCTGACCTTGGTGATCGCCGGGGTGGGAATCACCGCCTCCTTCCCGCTGGGCATCCTGCTGGCCCTGGGGCGGCGTTCCTCGATGCCGGTGATCAAATCGCTATCCGTCGCCTTCATCGAGCTCGTTCGCGGCGTGCCGTTGGTGACCGTGCTGTTCATGGCTTCGGTGATGCTGCCGCTGTTCCTGCCGGCCGGGGTCAATTTCGACAAGCTGATGCGGGCGCTCGTGGGCGTCGCCCTGTTTTCCGCCGCCTACATGGCCGAGGTGGTGCGGGGCGGCCTGCAGGCCATTCCCAAGGGCCAGTACGAGGCGGCGATGGCGCTGGGGCTGGGCTACTGGCAGACGACCGGGCTCATCATCCTGCCGCAGGCCCTCCGGCTGGTCATCCCGGGCATCGTCAACACCTTCATCGGCCTGTTCAAGGATACCTCGCTGGTGACCATCATCGGCCTGTTCGATCTGCTGGGCATGGCCAAGCTCATCGTCACCGATCCGCAGTGGCTGGGGCTGGCCGCGGAGAGCTACATTTTCGCCGCCTTCGGCTTCTGGATTTTCTGTTTCGCGATGTCGCGTTACAGCCAGTATGTCGAGCGACGCCTGAGTACGGGGAACCGTCGGTGAACGGTTCCGACAGAGCAGCACGGAAAGGAAGGCGATGACAGGCCAGGGTGCCGAACCGATCATCATCATGCGCGACGTGCACAAATGGTTCGGGGAGTTCCACGTCCTCAAGGGGATCGATCTGGAGGTCGGCAAGAGCCAGAAGGTGGTGGTGTGCGGCCCCTCGGGCTCCGGCAAATCGACCATGATCCGCTGCATCAACCGGCTCGAGGAGCATCAGCGCGGCGAGATCATCGTCGACGGCATCGAGCTCACCTCGGATGTGAAGAACGTGGAAGCGATCCGCCGCGAGGTCGGGATGGTCTTCCAGTCCTTCAACCTGTTCCCGCATCTGACCGTGCTCGAGAACCTGATCCTGGCGCCGATGTGGGTGCGGCGCATGCCGCGCAAGGAGGCCGAGGAGCTCGCCATGTCGCTGCTCGAGCGGGTCAAGATCCCCGAGCAGGCCAACAAATATCCGGGGCAGCTCTCGGGCGGCCAGCAGCAGCGGGTGGCGATCGCCCGGGCGCTGTGCATGAAGCCCAAGATCATGCTGTTCGACGAGCCGACCTCGGCGCTCGATCCGGAGATGGTCAAGGAAGTGCTCGATGTCATGATCGAGCTCGCCAACGAGGGCATGACCATGGTGGTGGTCACCCACGAAATGGGCTTCGCCAAGTCGGTGGCCGATTTCGTGGTGTTCATGGACCAAGGCGAAATCGTCGAGGTGGCGCCGCCATCCGTCTTCTTCACCAGCCCGAAATCCGATCGCACCAAGCTGTTCCTGAGCCAGATCCTCCAGCACTGATTTTTCATAACGTGCCTTATCGGGTTTCGCCGTCCGTCGGCCGTACCCCCCGGCGTTGCAGCCCGCCCCGGCTTCCATGCATCGCCACGACCACCGGACGCGGTCTTCGTCCGCGACCGCGTCGAGCGCTTCCGGGACCGGCTCGAGCGACGGCTCCGGGGCGAGATGCGCAAAGAGGAATTCCACCCCTGGCGGCCGATGACCGGGTTCTGGCTGCAGCTCCATGCCTGCAGGCTGCGGGAAGCCATCCCCTACGGCGCCCTCTCCGCGGCGCGGCTCCGCAAGCTGGCCTGGATCGCGGAGCGCTTCGACCGCGGCTACGGTCACGTCACCACCCGCCAGAACATCCAGCGCAACTGCGCCATCCGGAGCTCGCCGCGATCTCTTCGTGAGACCGGCCCGCACATCCGTCCTTGCCCGGCGAGAATGATTGAACTATGTTTCTAGTATATTCGTAACAGTGGGAGCGCGCTCGCATGGACGAAAGCGCCGCGGTAACGGCCCTCGCGGCCCTCGGTCATTCCCATCGCCTGCGGATCTTCCGGCTTCTGGTGCGTGCCGGTGCCCCCGGTCTCCGGTTCGGGGATATCCAGCGGCACCTCGATGTTCCCGCTTCGACCCTCGCCCATCATCTGGATGCGCTGGCGCGGGCCGGTCTGATCCGTCAGGAGCGGCACGGTCGGGAAGTGCGCAGCCGGGTCGAGTATGCCCGCATGAACGCTCTCCTCGCCTATCTGCAGGAAGCCTGCTGCGCGGGCGTGCCGTCCATCGAGGAGGAGGCGGCGGAATGAACGGCCTCCTGCAAACGACACGCGCCGGCATCAGATTGCCACGGCCGGACGGAGCAGTTTCGACCATCGCCGCACTCACGGTGTTGCTGGCGCTGGTCGACCCGGCCCAGCTCCCCGACACACTGCGCTTTGCCGCCGTCAGCCTGTGGAACACCGCCCCCTATCTCCTGGCGGCGGTCGTTCTCGCGGCGTATCTACAGGCGGCGGGAGCGGACGCTTTCGTGGTCGGCGCGTTCCGCGCGCGCATCGGCCTGACGATCCTGCTGGCCGCTCTGACCGGCGCCGTATCGCCTTTCTGTTCCTGCGGCGTGATCCCGCTGATCGCCGGCCTTCTCGGAATGGGAGTGCCGCTGGCACCGGTGATGGCCTTCTGGCTTTCTTCACCGGTGATCGACCCGCCGCAGTTCGTGTTGACCGCCAGCATCCTCGGCACCGGCTTCGCCATCGGCAAGACGATGGCGGCGTTCGGGCTCGGTCTGCTCGGAGGGTTCGGTGTTCTCGCTTTCGAGCGCTTCGGCCGGCTTCGCGAGCCCCTGAAGAGGCGTATCACCGCCTGCGGCTGCAGCGGCGGCAACGCGGCCGCACTCCGGCCGCACTGGTCGATCTGGCAAGATCGTCTCCGCTACCGGCGGTTTTTCCGCGGCATCGGCAAGGAAAGCCTGTTTCTCGCCCGCTGGCTCGCGCTCGCCTTTTTCCTCGAAAGCCTGATGTTGGCCTACCTTCCGGCGGAACTCGTGGCCCGTCTGGTGGGTGGCGAGGGCGCTTCCGCCGTGTTTCTCGCGACTCTCGTGGGGGTACCGGCCTATCTCAACGGCTATGCCGCCTTGCCGCTGGTCCACGGGCTCATGCAGCAGGGGATGTCGGCGGGAGCGGGGATGGCATTCCTCGTCGCCGGTGGTGTCACCAGCCTGCCGGCGGCAATCGCCGTCCATGCGCTGGCCCGCCCGGCCGTGTTCCTGCTGTATCTCGGTTTTGCGGTGACCGGTGCTTTCACTGCCGGCCTCCTGTTCGCGCTCGTCTGGTAGACGGTTTCGGGCTAAGGGACGCCGTCGGTGCCGGCGACGGTCGGGACGACTTCCAAAAGCACGAGCGGACTTGCACCGCAGTTTCGGATCTCCGCCTGCCGGCCCGTGGCCACGGGCAGCAGCTCGCCGGCGCCGACCCGCCGCTTGTCGGGGAGCACGCCCTCCCCGGCGACCACCAGGCGCAGGAGCACCGGATCCGGCTCGAACCGGAGACGGGCGCCGGGCGTGATCCGGAACTCCCGGATGTGATAGCCGGGACGGCTGGCGAGACGCGTTTCCTCGCCCCAGGGCCGCGGTTCGGTTACCGGGCGTGCCACCTCCGGCCGCCCTTCCTGCGCCAGCCGCGCTACCGCCTCCTTGATCGCGTCGCTCGCCTCGCGACCGGCCACCAGGACCGCATCGGCGGTCTCGACCACCGCCAGATCCCGCACGCCGGCGAGAACGACGAGGCGGTGTTCGGCCCTGACGAAGCTGTCGCGCACCTCCTCCAGTGCCACATCTCCGCCCTGCACATTGCCGGCCGCATCCCGCGCTGCCAGCTCCCACAGCGCGTTCCAGGAGCCCACATCCGACCAGCCCGGATCGCAGGGAGCGACGGCGATGCGTGCGCTGCGCTCCATCACCGCCTTGTCGATGGGTGCCGCGGGAATACGCGCATAGGCTTCGGCCGGCAATCGCAGCGGCGACCCGGCGCCGCGCCCGGCGAAGGCCCGCCGGCTGGCCTCGGCGATGGCCGGCTCGTGGCATTCCAGTTCCCGCAGAACGACCTCGGCCTGCATCAGGAAGATGCCCGCATTCCACAGATAGCCGCCCTTCTCCAGCATCGCCTCGGCGCGCGCGCGAGCGGGCTTTTCCACGAATTCGCGGACCTCGTGGAGGCCGGGCCAGGCGTCGATGGCCCGGCCCACCGCGATGTAGCCGAAGCCGGTCTCGGCACGGCTCGGGGCGATGCCGAAGGTCACGATGCGCCCGCGCGCCGCCGCATCCAGGCTCGCGGCGACGGCCTTTTCGAGCTGCTCGGGGCGCGAGACGAGATGGTCCGACGGACATACCAGGAGGATGCTGTCGGGTCCCCATTGCTCGAGCGCCCGGCAGGCGGCGACGGCAATGGCCGCTGCCGTGTTGCGGGGCTGCGGCTCCAGCAGCAGATTGTCGGCGAGCGGAGCGGCGGTCTCCGCGAGCTGGCGTTGCAGCAGCAGCTCCTGGGCCGCCGCCCCGACCGTGATCACCCGCTGCGCCGGGGCGAAGGCCAGCAGCCGGCGGGCGGTTTCCTGCAGTAGCGAGCGCCGGCCGAGCAACGGCGCCAGATGCTTGGGCACGACCGTGCGGCTCACCGGCCACAATCGGGTTCCCGAGCCGCCGGCGAGAAGTACCGGCACGATCGCCGGCGCGTGCCCGGCCTGTTCGCCCATGAACGGTTCCCTCGATGCCTCACACGGTCGGACCCCGGCCGCGGCGCGGGGTCCCGGGACGAAGGCTCGTCCCGGCCATGGCATATACGCGACGCGAGCGCAACCGTCCGGCGGGCACGGGCCTCTGTTCGCTCTCCCGCGTGTGCCATTAACCGAATGTTCGGAATTCTCTGCCAAAACCAGCGGCGAAGCGGATCACGAGGACCCGTCCCAGATGGCGCGACCCAACGAGCCAGACAATCTCTTCACCGTCGGTCAGCGGGCCATGGCGGCGATGGAGAAATACGGCATCGAGCCGACGCCGGAGAATTATCTCGTATGGTTCACCCATTTCTCCGGCGAGAATCCCGCCCTCAGCCGGATGATTCGGCTGCTCGAGGACAATCGCGACGGCTTCGGCTGCGAGCGCTGTCAGGAGCTCTACCAGCGCTTCTTCGTCCATGACGATGCCGCTCGCGTGGTCCACGAAGCCAGCACCCGCGTCGAGCATCTCCTGGCGACCCTCGTCGAACAGCTCTCCGCCCGCCGGGAGGAAAGCGAGGCCGCATCCGAGCGCATCGATGCCCTGGGAACCATCCTCGGTCAGGAAGGTCGCAGCGAGACCCTGACCAGGATCGCCGCCGCCCTGCGCGACGAGACCCGACGCATGGCCGAGAACGCCCGTGAACTGGGCAAGGAGCTGCACGCGAGCAGCAATCAGGTGGCGATTCTTCGCGCCAGCCTGGAACGGGTGCGCCGCGAGGCCGAAACCGATCCGCTCACCGGTCTCGCCAACCGCAAGGCCTTCGAAGCCGCACTCCGGCGGCTGGCGGCGGAAGCGGTCGAAACCGGCCGCCCCCTGTCGCTGGTGGTGGTCGATATCGACCATTTCAAGCGTTTCAACGACACCTTCGGCCACCAGACCGGCGATGTGGTGCTCAAGCTGATGGCCGCCAAGCTGCGCAATTCGGTGCGTCAGCGTGACGTGGCCGCCCGCTACGGCGGCGAGGAGTTCGTGCTGCTGCTGCCGGCTACCGATCTCGATACCGCCGTACACCGGGCGGAATCGGTGCGCGCGGAGGTCGCCGCCCATCGTCTGCGGGCACGCGGCAGCGGTAAGGATCTCGGCGTCGTCACCCTCTCCATGGGGGTTGCGCAATATCGTCCGGGCGAGCCCCTTTCCCGATTTTTCGCGCGCGCCGACAAGGCACTCTATCTGGCCAAGCAGCAGGGGCGCAACCGGGTCGTCGACGAACGCATGCTGGCCGGGGAAGAAGGCGTCGAGGAAGCGGAGGCCGAGGATACGACCGCCGTCGCGAACCCTGCGCCCGCTTGACGCCGGCCCCGCGCCGGCGCATCTCCTTGCTCGGTTTCCGGCACCCGCTGCAGCGACCGACTTCGAGAGCGAAGGCACCCTCCGCGAGGCCTGCGTTCCCTTCGCCGCAGCGGCCGCGATCGGGTATCCACGGGAGGTTCGCCGATGCCCACCGAGCCGCGCATCTGCACGCATCCACAATCGAGCCCCTACATGCAGGGGCTCGACAAGAATGCCGCCAATTTCGCTGCGCTGACCCCCCTCACCTTCCTGGAGCGCTCGGCCGATGTCTATCCGACGCGCACAGCGGTGCTTCACGGGGACGAGCGGTCGACCTATGCGGAGCTCCGCGCGCGGGCGCGGCGTCTGGCCTCGGCGCTGGAAGGCCGTGGCATCCGTCCGGGAGACACGGTGGCCATCATGGCTCCCAACATCCCGCCGATGCTGGATGCGCATTTCGGGGTGCCCATGGCCGGCGCCGTCCTCAACGCCCTCAACATCCGGCTCGACGCGCGGACCATCGCCTTCATCCTCGAACACAGCAGAACGAAACTGCTGCTCACCGATACCGAGTATGCTCCGGTCGTCGGTGAGGCGCTGAAACGGCTGGAGCGACCGCCGCTGGTGGTCGACATCCTCGATCCCCTGTTCACCGGGGTCCACGAGCGGCTCGGAGCCCTCACCTACGAGGAACTGCTGGCGGAAGGCGATCCCGAGGCACCGCCATGCTTTCCGGCCGACGAATGGCAGGCGATCTCGCTCAACTACACTTCGG